>NZ_ANOG01000909.1 GCF_000346295.1 Rhodopirellula maiorica SM1
GATGTGGATGTCGGGCATTTCGCTCTTGATTGTTCCCATGTTGACGCTGATTGACGTTCCGGTCGGTCGTTGGTTGGCGGTCAATCGGCCCTCGAAAGAGATCGCCAGCGTGTTTGAATTGGCCGGCTATTTTTCGCATGCAACCGGCGTGTTCTTGATACTGCTGTGCATCTTGCTGATGGCACCGCGTCGCCGCCGCTATGTGCCGCGGTTAGCCGTGCTGGCGATGGGGGCCGGAGCGGTATCGACGATCGCAAAAATGTTTGTCTTGCGCGAACGCCCCAGTCGAATCAATCTGGACATTGCGACTTATGACAAAGCGTGGCATTGGGTGTTCGATTGGTCGCTAGATCAGGTGGCCACGTTTGATGCAGGAACACGAGCCTTTCCCAGTTCGAACATGGCGGTCGCGGCGGCGTTCGCAATCGGGCTGGCCGCCGTGTTGCCGCGAGGACGCTGGGTATTCGCCATGATGCTGCTCGGCACGATGCTTCAGCGGATGTACTCAGGAGCCCACTTTATTAGTGACGTGTTTGGCGGAGCCGCCTTCGGATTGATCTGGGGTTATGTCTGCTTTCACCCCAAACTGCTCGGCAGCCTGTTTGACCGGATGGAATCCGAACGACGGCCCAAACGTCCGTTGTTCGAAGAAAAGCTGCCTCGCATTGACGAAGCGAAACAAGTCGATGAGGCTAAGAGTGACGACGACGAAGAAGGCCGAATCGCCGCGTGATCATCGCCAACGGCACGCCGCAAATGAGCCGAGTTGCCGTAAGGCACCGGTTCGAGCGTGGCACCCGGCCTCGCCTAGTCCCTGGCGACTAAAGTCGGTTAAGATGATCCGGGGCGATTCTACTCCCGCAGCGCACTCGACAGCTTTATTAACCCTTTTTTCCTGTAACGATGACACGACTATTCGCAGGCACGCCGTTCGATATTCCGCCCACCTGTGATCGTTGCGGTGAACTCGAAGAAGCGTGCAAGTGCCCACCGCCGGCTCACGAATACCTGCCAGCGGAAAAGCAAACGGCCAAGGTGTTCACCGAACGCCGCAAAAACAAACGGGTGATGACGATCGTCAAAGACTTGAATCCCGAGGAAACCGATTTGCCAAAGCTGTTGTCGGAGCTGAAATCGGCAATTGGGGCGGGGGGATCGCTGCAAGAAAACCAGATCGAAATCCAAGGCGATCACCTTGCCCGCGTGCAAGAGAAGCTCAAATCAATCGGCTACCGCGTCCGCTGAATCGTGGAGTTCTTGAGCCTCGCGGGGCAGCGGAATCGTACCGATAATTTTTCGTTCGCGGACCTCGTCGTCAAAATCTGTGTACAGACGCAGGAAACGAACACACAGCTGACGTCCCGTGACCCCTTTTTCGATATCGGGATAGTACCGGAAAAAGATCTGCAGCACGCGGACGACTTCTGCGCAGCTGCGGTCAACCAATTCGCGATCATCGCTGCGCAGTGCGATCGCAGCATGCAGAATCGTGCGGTCACCGCGATCGACAAAAAAGACGACGCCTTCGAAAAAGAGGCAGCGACCACGCAGGAATTCGAGCAGGCTAGCGTCATCGCCGACTTCATAGCGAGCCTCCGCTTGTGGCTGAAACCAATGACGAATCCGCTGCCACCATGACGGCGGAGCTTCATCGACCGATGGCGGAGACTGGTACGGATTCGGTGATTCACACACGAGCAGCTGCCATTTGTTGATCCCGCGGGGACAAGCCCGGAGCGGAGATCGGGAAAGATCAGCCAGAGATCGGCTTTCAATTTAGCATTTGTAGCTGCCACTTGTTGGCCCCCGCCGGGACAAGCCAGGCAGGAAGCATCGACGTTTCCGCTCCGGGCTTGCCCCGGCGGCAGAGGCAACTGGAGGCTACCAGCGAAGCGAAGCTCCGCAAAGGATCTCCGCCGGGCTTGCCCCGGCGGGATCGGCGGAATCGACGAATAGGATTCGAGTCGCTTACGCGGCTGATCGTTCTGCCTGCGTTCCAGCATTCTCGAGCCAGTGGATGATGCCCTTTAGGTCTTTGCTCCAAGTGTCGCTGACCCGTCGGGCACAGAAGCTGTGGAACATCAAGTCAATGGTTTCGCTGAGTGTCCGGATCGCATCAATTCGCTCGTCGACTTCGAAGTCGGCATCCTCGTCGACGTGAATCTTCGCTCCGCTGATGCCAAACGTCTCGGCTTGCAAAACGAGGTCGTATTGTTGACCGTCGCGAATCACGGTCATGCCCGATTTGCGAGGCAATTTTCCGGAGCGAATCGCATGCATCGCTTCGGGCAATTTGATCGGGCTCTCGTGCGAAATCGTCTCTTTTCCCGATTCACCCAACGGGCACTCCAACGAGAGTGTCTTGGTCAACATCACCGTGACTTCGGAATTGTCGGGCAACGTGAAGGTGTCCGAATCATTTTCCAGCGTCCACCACAACCACAGCAAAAATTCGTTGCCGAGAAAATCCGGTGCCTTGGAGTGTTGGTTGGTCCAGGCGAGATCACCGTGAGGGACGGCCGGAACAAAGTTTGCTGGGACGAGATCGTCGACTTCGGCATACAAGTCGTTTTCGATTGCCCACGCCTGCGCGATCGAACCCGCACTGATATGACGCAGTTCGACGTTAAAGACGCGTTCGAGCAGGTCGGCGCAGTGACCGCTGGCGGTGCCGGCGGTACCACCAAAGTAGAGCGTTTCGCGGGTGTGGTCCCACAGCAACGGGAACTGCTGCATTTTGCGATACTTGCCCGATGCCGCCTCGACTTCACAGCGTTGTTCGACCGCTTCTTTGGCTTCTTTACGGCCCGCTTTTGACACCACTCCGCTTGGACTATCTTTTGCCAACGCCAATAATTCCATTTGTAGCCACGCTTTGCGGATGGCCGAGGGAATTTGGTTGGTGTCGATGCGGATGCTGAAGTGAACCGCTTCGTCGAGCACGTTCTTGCTGACTTCAAACTCTTGGTCAAACAAGTGGGCTCCGCCGAGGAATCCGATATGAACGTTCTCTGCGGATGCGGTTTGGTTATTGCCAGCAACGTTTTGGGCAAGAAGTTCGATTTGTTCGTCACCGAACTCGGAAACTTCAAAACCACTGACACTAAATCTCTCGAATGCAAGGCTGCCGCCGAGGAATGGCATAGATGATCCCATTATCAATTGAGGGAATCCCTCGTCGATCGAGGGCGAACGAACAGGTTGTGTCCACGACTTATCGACTGCGGAGCGAGAACAGTTTGACTTGTGTTTTGACAAGTCTCACGACGTGACTACGTGACATGATCGCGTCTGCTAGACTTTAAAGTGCGATACGGTACAGTTCGCCTAATCGCAACAATGATGCGGGGGGATCCGAGGCACTCGCCGAGTATCCCTTTTGACGTTAGTTAATTTGCATTTTTGGACGACAGGAGCTTCACAGGTTATGACGTCTCATTCTTCATGTGAGCAGTCGACGGCGACGTCAGTAGACGCTTATGCGAGCGAGCCCGGTTTGCTTGTCGAGGACAACGTTCTTGTCCAGCAATCGCTGCTTCATGCGTTGGAGCTGATCGGATTTCCCGCACGTCCTGCCGCGGATGGCGAGCAGGCTCTGGCGATGTTGACCGAGACGCCGTATCGTTTCGTGTTGATGGATGTGCAAATGCCAGGAATCAGCGGCATCGAGGCGCTCGTGAAAATCCGCCAGCTCGAAGGGCCCAATGGGGATGTGCCGGTGGCTATTATGAGCGGCAATGATTCCGAAGTTGTTGCCGCCAAGGCGGCAGGAGCCGATGGGTTTGTGATCAAGCCGATTTCGGTGGCCGAGCTAGGTAAGGCGGTCCAGCAGCTAGTAACGCGACCGCGTCAGAGTCACGCCAAATAATGCTCTCGGGTGCTTTCTGGCCTGCCGTCGGTTTCGGGCACAATCATTTTGATGGTTCGGAACGGTTGAGCTTGCGGTTGAAGAGAAATGGCTGCTGTTCTGACGGTAGCGTTGATCGCCACGAAAGCGTCGTGAAGTTCAGTACCTGCTCCGAAAGATCGTGGTAAGTCGATTGGTTGTGCAGATGGATCAGCAGAGGCCTCGGCAGCTCATCCACTGCGTGTCAAGCTGGCGGACCATCCGCCATAGGTGCCCCAGTGCGCAAACGCCGTGCCAGAAATGTGTGAAATTCAAT
>NZ_ANOG01000910.1 GCF_000346295.1 Rhodopirellula maiorica SM1
GTCCCACGCAGATGTGCATGGTCACCTGCCAGTTCGTGCCGCCTGCCAAAATGGGAACAACAATTGCAGATTAAGAAAAGAAACAGGTATTGATGTGAGCAACATGTATGGGTGCTGCGTCTGCAAAGAGGCACTGTATCTGCAAATCAGGCATCCGCAAATCAACGGGAACGGAGATGAACAATCCTTTGGCAAAACACGCTTGGTCACCCTACTTGGTTGGCGCTGGCATTGGCGTGCTCAGTTGGTTCGCTTTTTGGAGCGCCGACCATCCGCTAGGAATCACGACTGCGTTTGAACACACCGCAGCGCTCGGGATCCAGGCGGTCGCGCCGCAATTCGCTGAGTCGAATTCCTACTTTCAAGACAACTCGCCCAAGATCGGCTGGGAATGGATGCTGGTGGTCGGCGTGCTGTTGGGAAGTCTACTTAGCTCGTTTGCGTCGGGTGATCGCGAACGTGTCGTCGTTCCGGACATGTGGCGGCGGCGTTTCGGCGGCAGCACCGCACTTCGGATGAGCGTCGCATTCTTTGCGGCGGGATTGATGATGTTTGGTGCTCGATTGGCGAAAGGTTGCACCAGCGGTCACGGCATCAGCGGAACCCTGCAACTTGCCGCATCGAGCTGGGTATTCAGCATCACCTTTTTCACCGTTGCCATTGTTACCGCATTTCTACTCTACGGCCGGAGGACTAGCGAAAATGTTTGATCCCATCTGGAAACTTGCTCTCGGACTAATCACGGGCATCGTGTTTGGAATTTTGCTACAGAAGGGACGCGTCGCAAAGTACCGCGTCATCCTCGGTCAATTCCTATTTCGTGACTGGACGGTGGTCAAGATCATGGGAACTGCGGTCGTAGTCGGCTCGATTGGAGTCTACGCGCTGCTGGATGCCAACGCGGTCTCTTTACATCTGAAACCGCTTATCTGGGCAGGTGTTCTCGCAGGCGGCGTTTGCTTTGGCGTGGGCATGGCTCTGTTTGGCTATTGTCCTGGAACAAGCGTGGCGGCGTGCGGCGAAGGACGCCGCGACGCGATGGTAGGTGTTGTGGGAATGCTGTTCGGAGCCGCGTTGTTTGTCGGATTCTATCCACAGTTGTCGTCCTTTGCGAAGGCTTGGGGAGACGCAGGCGAGATCACCCTACCGCAGTGGACCGGGACCTCGCCTTGGCTATGGATCCTTGGGCTGGCGGCGATCGCGGTAGTCAGCATTCTGATCGAGCGAATGAAACATAATCCCTCGCGTCCTCCGCGTTCCAAACATGTCGGCCATGGCAAGCAAGTGCGTGCATGATCCGGCACAGGGGATATCGGTGGAAGTTGATTCACCGCCGAATCTGAGACTTGCTGGACGCGGATCACGCATCGCGGCTCGCTGAAACGAAGCCCAAGCCAATCCCAGCGGCCACGCCCCATCACGATGGGCTCTCCAGGTCCGTCCTGTCACGGCCATACCGCTCTTGAGCGACCTCTTCGAGTGATTGTTGGATCGCAGGGCACGCACTTCGCACGGCATCCAAGTCCACGCGGCGGAGTTCGTATAAAGCGCAAGGCGTCACGGCGCGACAGGTTGCCGAGCGTGGGGCACGCAACAACAACGCCAATTCACCAAAAAACTGTCCCGCCACCAACGTGTTGAGCTGTTTCGACACGCCATCGACATCTTTGACCACCCGCACCACGCCGCGAGCAATCAAGAACAACGAATCGCCGGCTTGGCCTTCGCAGATGATGTCTTGCCCTGAGGGCATGGTGTGCTCACGCAGTTTTGTGGCAACACGATCAAACTCTTCGGACGGCGTCTGCGCAAAGAAAGGCACCTTTCGCAATAGTTCACGAGGATCGACGTGCAATTGTGCATTGAGCGTCTTAGCGTCAAGTTCGCCAACGTGTTTCTGCAATCCTTGGATGATCTCATCCGCGATCCCGTCCGGGATGGTGCCAGCGATGTTTTCACGCTGAATCACCTCACGCTGTGCCTGCGACACAAGCCGTTCGCCGAGCTGCTGCTGCATCACTTGTACAAATTCGGGGAACTGCTCGGCCACTGCATCGATTCGCGATTTCGCCGACGATTGCCATGCTTGGTAGCGGCGGCGAACCTCTTCGACGACCGAACGATCCTCTTGTTTTGCGACGATGTCCAAGTGAGCGAGCACTTGTTCGCATCCCTGATAACGTCCCCACGCACGTCGATACTCGCCACTGGTACGGGCGACGCCGATCCGGCTGGCCCACCGGCGTGTCAGCGGGAATCGCTGCATCCACAGCGTCACCAGCTGGCGGATTGCTTGACGTTTGGGATCGTAAATCGTGGCCTTGGGCAGATTGCCCTGATAACGCATCGATTCGGTGCACAATTCCAACGAGAACGCCAAGTCGCGATAGACTTGCTCGGATAAATGTCTCTTGGTAAACATGTCAAAGTACAGTTTGCGTTCCAAACCGAAGCAGCGTAGGTAGACCACGGCTCGTTCTTCGTCGGTGGTCAATTCGATGGACCGCAAACTTTCTCGTTCGCTCGCCAATTGGTCGACCTCGCCGCTGATTCGATCCCTCAGCTGCCGCGCGATCTGATAAGAAAAGAAGCCACCGGCCTGCAATTCGGGAATTCGCTGCAACGCATTGTTCTTGGCCATCATCTGACCTTCGATTCGGGCCAATTTGTCAGCGGCAGACAGTTGGTCCAGTCCTAGCTTCCGCACCAGAGGCCCGATTGCCGTCGCCTGGACGATTAACGTGAACAGCACCGCCCCCATCACGACCGCAGTGAATTGCGACTTGTAGGGAAAATTGTCGGGCAGATACAACACGATCGCCAATGCGATGGCACCTCGCAATCCGCCCCAGTCCATGACAACTTGGTATGCTTTACTGACCGTCTGAGAAAATCTTCCGGTCAATGGCATGAGGCCGAAGATTACGACCGCCCGTGAGATCTGCATCGACACCAGCACCACCACCAGTACTCCGATCGCATTGTAGAGGTCGCTCAAATCGACGCTCAATCCGACCAACAAGAAGATCAAGGCGTTGCAAACAAACGCCATGTACTCCCAAAAATGGTGCATAAATCCGCCGACTTCGGGCGAGATTTTGGTGCGTCCCCAGCTGCCCATCATCAGCCCCGCAACCAAAGTCGCCATTACACCGCTGACATGTAGAAAATGTTCGGCGATCAAGAATGAACCGTACGCCAAAACCATGGTCAACGATATTTCGATGTCCGAATTAGCGCGGACACGTTGTAGTAGTTGACCGAACACCCAGCCGAGCAGCATGCCAACAAAGATACCACCAAAAAACACAACGAAAAACTCTCCCACCCCTTGCAACGCCGCTTCGCCACTGAATCCTTCGGTCGCAACACTCAGCAAGATGCCGGCAACCACGATCGATGTCGCGTCGTTAAATAGACTTTCGCCCTCGACCAAAACGGTCAACCGTTTCGGCGCACCGAGTTGTTTGAATAACGCGATCACCGCGACCGGATCGGTCGCGCTGAGGATCGAACCGAGCAGCAATGCTGCGGCCAATGGGATGTCCGTCAACAACGCGACAATCCCGCCGATGATCAACGTTGACAGCAGCAACCCCGGGATGGCCAGCATCAACACAGGAAGAAGATTCTTTTGAAGCTGCCGAATTTCTAGGTTGTACGCCGATTCAAAAACCAGCGTGGGCAGAAAGACAAACAGAATCACGTCTGACGAGATCTTGTACTCGCCCAACACTCGAAACGCGGGCACTTGTTTGCTGATCAACGCCAGCATCAACCCGATCACAACAAGCAGAACGGTGAAGGGCAACTTCCATCGATTGCAGATCGCAAGCACCGCTGCCGCCAGCAACAACAAACCAAAGATCACGGCGACCTGTTCGGTCACTCCATGTTCGCCACCGGTATCCGTCTGCGAAGAGGCGCATATCAGGAAGGACGTCAAGGTCGAAGGCATCATGTTTTTCACCGCAGCGAAATACGACACTCGGCGATCGCGTTTGCAACGACACGGCCGGTGCGTCGAACGCATTGTAGCAAAGTTGTTAGCTGAATTACGTTTTGACGCAGCCCGGCTCACGCAGGGTCTGCTGGTTTCGGTTAAAACAACGGGCCGAGTAGCGTACGAATTTTTCGAATGACAATGGACGACGGCCAAGATGCGGGCAGCTTTATACAACGAATTCGCCAAACCGCTGACCCTTGAAACGGTGCCCGATCCGACGCCGACGGCACACGGGGTGGTGATTCGAGTCGAAGCAACGGGACTTTGCCGCAGCGATTGGCACGGATGGATGGGGCACGATCCTGATATCCGTTTGCCCCATGTGCCTGGCCATGAACTTGCCGGCGTGATCGAAGCGGTTGGCAGCCGAGTTAGCCGATGGCAGGTCGGCAACCGTGTTACCGTTCCGTTTGTCGGCGGATGCGGCGTCTGTCCCGAGTGCGTTTCAGGGCAACACCAGGTATGCGATCAACAATTCCAGCCTGGATTTACTCATTGGGGATCGTTCGCACAGTACGTTGCGATCGACTATGCCGATGCCAATTTGGTTGGTCTACCCGAAGCCATCGATTTCGTGACCGCCGCCAGTTTGGGGTGCCGATTTGCAACCTCTTTTCGCGCCATCGTCGACCAAGCCAAGGTCAGTGCCGGACAATGGGTCGCGGTCCATGGATGTGGTGGCGTCGGATTGTCGGCGATCATGATTGCCACTTCCGTCGGTG
The DNA here is from genome assembly GCF_000346295.1 of Rhodopirellula maiorica SM1. Lineage (GTDB taxonomy): Bacteria > Planctomycetota > Planctomycetia > Pirellulales > Pirellulaceae > Novipirellula > Novipirellula maiorica. The sequence goes on from NZ_ANOG01000910.1 coordinate 4,729, forward strand.
CCAACGTGATCGCGATCGACATCCGCGATGACAAGCTTGATTTTGCGCGAACCATTGGCGCCGCTGAAACCATCAATGCCGGTGACGTCGACGACGTGGTGGGCGAAGTCCAAAGGATGACTCGCGGCGGGGTCGATGTATCGATCGATGCGTTGGGCAGTCCGACGACCTGCTTCAACTCGATCGCCAATCTGAGAAAACGTGGCAAACATATTCAGGTCGGGCTGATGCTCGGTGACCACAAGCATCCACCGGTGCCAATGGACAAAGTCATTGCCGGCGAGCTGGAAATTCTTGGAAGCCACGGCATGCAAGCGTATCGCTATCCCGCGATGCTAGCGATGATCGCGGCTGGCAAACTACACCCTGAGAAACTCGTGGGCAAAACCATTTCGCTACAGGAATCACTCGAGGCCCTCCCGTCGATGGATCGTTATCACGATGTCGGCGTCACCGTGATCAATCCGTTCGGTTAATGGATCGAAGTCGCCTCTGGAATCGCGTCTGGAACTATCGCGCAATGCCGTCGACTTTCGTAGTGGGACTCGCCCGAGTGCCTGATGGTTAAACAACAAATGCGGGGATCCTGGCGAATCCCACGTCTCGAACATCACGCCATTGGTGCCAAAGTAGATGGCATTGGACTTTCGTCCTGCCCTCGCTAATGCGACTAAGCATTGCACCAAGACGGATAATTTGCCGAAAGCGTAATCGTTGGGATCGGCACAACCGCTACGTCGGCGAAGCGACGTGGGGGCAAGCCCAGGAATTACGGCGTCGCCGCCACG
>NZ_ANOG01000911.1 GCF_000346295.1 Rhodopirellula maiorica SM1
GCTTCGGGCAACTACGAAACCGCAGGGGCGACACCGCCGCCGAAGCAAAGCGGGGCTATAAGTGGGCGATGAGCCGCGGCATTTGGGGGAACATGAACACTATCAAACCACCAAACGGTTATGTGTGCGTCAACACCAACGTGTTCAGTGATGGTATCTACCCCGCCAGCAGTCGCCATCAGGGCGGATGTCATGTTTTGATGGGCGACGGAGCTGTGAAGTTCATCACCGATTCGATCGAAGCGGGCAGTCAAACAAGTGCCCATGTTGGCAATCAATCGGGACAACTTCCAGCGGGCTCGCAATCTCCATTTGGTTTGTGGGGATCATTAGGCACGCGAGCATCAAAAGAAGTCATCTCGTCCGAGTTTTAGTCTTCGCTGAATGCTCAAACCCAGAGTGCTGTCGCAGTTTGAAAATAGGGTTGGCCGTAGCGGAAGTCGTCAACGGCTTTTTGATTTAGTTAGCCGCTTGGGCGCTAGCCCCGGTTTCGTCACCGCAGAACCGGGGCTAGCGCCCAAACGGCTAACATCAATTTTCGAAGATCGATTAAATCAACAAGTCGTCAACGGCTTTCGTCGAATCCGGCCAGCCGACCGATACTCACTCACATCAGTTCGGCCAACTTTAAACTTTGGCTGCGGGCCAGCACTAAAACAGTTTCCATCCCATTCGCTACGTCGACCAAGTCGCTTCCCCCTTCGAGAACAATAGAGATGACTCACCTTTTCCATCGCGTCAGTTTGCTGGCGTTTGCCCTGATGTTTTCATTTGTCCTCGGCTGCTCTGAGTCGAGTCAACCTACCGTCGTCTCGGACGAAGACGAGTTGGCTCAGTATGCGGCTGAAAACCCAACGCCAACGGACATCGATCCCGCCTTGGCCGATAAATAATCGATCGCACCTCGGTCGGATGAATCACCGATTGCGTTTCGCAGACTTCCTGAAACCTCGATCAAGAATTGGTCGAGGTTTTTTGTGGGCTGTCGGTGCGAGGTGGCGGGATCGTCCAAGTCACTAGATCGACTTGCGAATGCGTTGGAAACCCTCTTTGATCTCGCCACCAACCAATTTCATCGCATCCCAGACATCTTCACCTGATTCTTCGACAGCGTCTTTCAGCGGTTCGTAGCGACGGTTCAAATCTTCGAGCTTTTTGCCCAAAGCCTGCCATTCACTTTTCGCCTCTTGCTTGCCGAGATGAATTTGTAACGCCAATTCATCACGTTCTTCTTTGAGGTCGTTGATCATGTTGCGGACCAAACGTCGAGCGGAAACAGGCATGGCACCAGTCCTGAGCAAGTGGTTGTGTTGAAAAAGCGGAACGCCACGAGCGAATGGAAAATCAGGAAGCGAATCGGGAAGAAAACCAGATCGCCCATGCCGTTCCGCGAAACGATTGCTGCCAAGATTACGCTTTGACAGCGAGATTTGGACACGGCTTCCCGCGACCACTTTGTTTCGTGCGTCTAATCGCAATGTGGACTCACTACCTATCAAACACTTTGACCGTAGCGATCGCTATAAAATGCAACTCGTGTACCAATATGCGAAGCCGTTGCCGCGCTGGGAAACAAGCCGCGATTCGCGGCGTTCGATTCGAATCTGGCGAGCCAATCTGGCACAGTCGCCGAGCAGGATTGTGCCGACGAAGCACAACATCGACGAGCACCACCGACGCAAGTCGCTCTCATGGAACGCGTTGACGATCGCGTTCGACCTCGTCACTCCATCGATCTAAAGCCTCGTTCATGCGGGCAGCGCGTTCGGGATACTGCGCTGAAACATCATGCGACTCGGTCGGATCCGACGACAAATCATAAAGAGCGGGCGGGCGTTTTGATTCCTCTTTTGGAATGCTTCGGGTCACATAGGGACGGACCAGTTTCCAGTCGCCTTCACGCATCGCAGCGTTATGCGAATAGAGGGGGTCCTTGCGATTCCACTGCCAAAAATGCGGTTGCGGCAGAGCATCCTTCACTGGCTGGCCCCGTAGAAGTCCCGCCAAACTTCTGCCGTCAAGCTTCAAGTGACCAGGAATCTCGAGTTGGCAGAGATCCATCAGCGTTGGCAACACGTCCGCGAAATGGATCACCTCGTCACGTTCACTTGCAACCAACTGCTCGGGCCAGCGAATCATCAACGGAACGTGGATGCCTCCCTCGTAAACCGTGTATTTTGTACCTCGTAATTCTGCATTGAATCGTGAACTCACGAGCGGGTCAGGACCATTATCACTAGCAAAAATGAGAATCGTCTTCTCGCGAAGTTTCAATCGATCTAATTCGCTGAGCAGTTCACCGATGCCTTCGTCCATGATTTCGATCATCGCGTAGACGGTTGCCGTATCCCGGTCGAACCCCTTGTTCAAATACGGCTGAATACGATTCTCTGGAGCACCAAGTGGGCGATGGGGTGCATAGTGGGCGAGATGAAGAAAGAAGGGATGCTGTTGATGACGGCGTATAAAATGGACAGCGCGGTCCGATAGATCATTCGTCAAGTATTGATTGGACTCGGCGTGCAGTTGTCCTTGGACCCGCAGTTTGTAATCGAAATAACTGGGAACGTGCATGTGGTCGACAAAGCCTTCGAACTCATCAAACCCTCTGGCCATAGGCTGGTATTCGGCGCCGTCACCGCAATGCCATTTGCCGATCAATCCGGTGGTATAAGCGCTGTCCTGGAACAGGTTGGCAAGTGTCGTCTCGTCCTTTCGCAATCGAGTCAACTGTGGATAACGCTGTTGGTTCAAAGTCACCACGCCCGTGCGATGCGGATAGCGTCCTGTGAACAAACTGGCCCGGGCAGGTGCGCAAACCGGTGCCGCAGAGTAGGCGTTTTCAAACCATACACTTTCTTTTTTCAAACGATCCAGATTTGGCGTGCGGTTGCGATTGCCGTTGCGACAGCCGAGATCGCCAATCCCCATATCATCGGCGAGGATAAGAATCACGTTTGGCTTGACCGTCAAATCGTTGGCTTCCTGAGCATCCGCCGAACGCGATAGAATACCAACACCAAACAGAAGCGGCAGAAGTAGAAAAATAGAGAGCGGCTTGAAATTCCTTGACATGTTCATATTCGCTGGTGATGAAAATTTTTTGCAACAGCCGACATCGTCATTTTCGTTGTATTAGAAACCGAAAAAAAGGCAGCGAGACCCTGGTCTCACTGCCTTTTTAAATATTCACGATAGGCGATCCCGATTGTTGCGACAGCGAGCTGCCAGCTCAGCTATCCGGCGGACATCGTCGATCAGATGCCTTCTTCGCCCTCAACGTATTCTTCGGTTTCCTTGTACGCTTCGTCTTCTTCGAGACCAGCATCCTCCACACCGGGGTTGGTGGCAGTCGAACCACATCCGACAAGCGGCATGCAGAGACATCCGGCGAACAACAAAAACGCAGAAGTTTTCAGCAAAGCGGAAATATTCATGGGGCAATCGAAAGTGAGTGAGTAAAAAATGAAAACACGGACAGGATCCCCGACCGCCGCAACGCGGCAGCCGGGCACATCAGAAATTCAGCATACCGTATTCGATAGAACGGACAGCTGATCATTAGACAGTGAGGGTGTTAGAGCGATTCCACATCAATGACTTCGCCTTCGCCAATTCCACCCACCGCACGCCAGGTGAGAAAGTCAACGGATTCCGTCACGAATTTGACCGATCCATCTCCCATCAGCGACTGGACACCGCCGGTATGCAGCGACCGGGTCGCGTACATGTTGCGATCACTGTTGGCACCACAATCCCAAAGTTTTGAATTGGGGACCATCAGCGTATTAAACGAAACCTCGTTTGGGGAATAGCCTCTCAACCAAGTCATCCCACGTGCACGTCCTGAATTGGTATCCGGACTGCCTGTCATCGGACAACCATTGTCCGTCGCCGTCGCGATCAAATCACCGACGGCCCCCGTTGTTTGGGCTTCATAAGACCGCGTGCCCCGCATCGTTGAATTGGTATTAATACGGGGATGTCCGATGACACCTTCGGAAACGGCCACGGTATTAGATAGTCCATCAAGCACGTCGCGGAACTTGCGATAGCGAGCTTTGATGCTGGAATCGGTGGCGTGCGAGCGGATCGCGTCGAAAAAGCCAAGTCCTTCTTTGTTCCAACGCAACCGACTGTCGGGCCCTGTACAAGCAAAATAGTTCATCGGCGCATAAGCTTGATGTGATGGCGATCCCGAATGACGTGCCGTCGTCGAGTCGTACCAAATACTTGCCCCCGTACCCGGATCGGTCGGGCAACGAAACGCTTCCACGACGGTCGGGGCTACGATGTCAAAGGTGTCATTAGGACGCCACGTACCGGAATACCAGTTGTGCAGCGAATAGTCGATCTTTTCGTAAAGTCCCGGCTGCTCGATAAATGGCAACAGTCGAGATGACCAACTAAAGTTCTGAGTATTCCAGTTGTTGACAACACCAGGATTGATTTGGTCGTGGCGGTCACGCAGCGCCGGTATCGCCTTGTACGTGCTGTGGTAGTTGTGGATCGCAAGTCCAATCTGTTTCAGATTGTTAGAACACTGCATCCGCCGAGCGGCCTCGCGAGCCGCTTGAACCGCGGGCAATAACAAGCCCACTAATACGCCGATGATCGCGATTACGACCAACAATTCGACAAGGGTGAAACCAAGTCTTTTTTTAGTCATCACTGCAAAGTCCCCTCAGAGATGGAAAACAAAAACGAAAAGATGGACAGAGCTGATAAGGAGCACAAAAGGTAAGATAAGAGTGTTTTATGCCCCCTAAGTTGACTCTGTGTCATCCGGTTCTACCCAATCCAGACCTCTGCTGCAACAATTTTCAGGGGGGGACTCTTGCTTTTTCTCATCTTTTTGTTCCGTCCCACGCCACGTTACTCTATAGAAAGCACCACTAAATCTATAGAAACAACACGCTTGTTCCGGCCTTTTGCATTGTTTTTGCGGCGACTGCAAAAAACTCAATCCAAAGGGGGCTGCCACCCCCTCTCTCTATTGAGTTTGGCGTAGAATTTTCTTTACCGAATCCAATGATCGGTAAAACGAAGCCCCGGAGCGAAATCGGTCATGGGCATATGGCAGGACAGACAGGCGGAATCGGCCGGTTGCTGCGAACACGTCACGACCTCCGTGATCGGGTGTGATTGCGAGGCTGAATCCTGCGGCGGCGAAGTGTGGCAATCCCGACAAATGGCCTCGAAAAATTCAGGCTCGGTGCGTGAAGGCAAGTGTGGATCGTGACAGGTGATGCAGTCCATCCTTGGGTAGCGTCCGGCATTCTCCGCCGCGTTGGCGACTTGGAAACAACGACTCATCGCCAGCCCGACGGGGGCAAATCGAACGAGGTGGGTTTGATCGACTGAAATCTCGTACGATTTCATTTCATCCGCTCGTCGGTGACACTCGCCACAACGATTGATTGATTCCAGTGGCGTTAGTTTGCTCCACCCCTGCAGCAAGGGAAGACTCCCTCCGGACCGCGCATGCTCGGCTGCTCCGAAATGACAGCGGCTGCAATCCAAATTCGCGATCATACAGTCGTTATCGGGCAGCGTGACGCTAGCGGATCCTTTTGCTGCGTCGGATGGCGAATCGGAGTCCATTTCCAACTCGCAGTGTTGCGGTCGGCCAAAGTCGTTCTCCGCCGGCAACCGGCTGACGTGGCAGCCGAAACAACGCCGCGTATCGGCCGCCGCTTGATAATTTCCCAACCGCAGTGGACTCGAATTGACGGCCGATGCACCGGGTGTGGTACGCAATTGACCATCGGCATATGACGATACAAAAAGCTGGGTTGACCCCTCGGCATCGAGTGAAACAGGCGTCAAGGCGTGGCGTCCTGAACCAAATACCCAATCCACTCGGCGTCGGTAATCTAGGTCGTTACTTTTGAACCACAACTCGTCTTGCTCCACCGAAAACGAGAATTGGCGGCCATCGATCTCGACGGACTGACCGGCAAACGCTGACAACATCGCCGGGTCGTTTCCCCGCCGTAGCGTATTGGAATGAGGAGCGGTGGCGAAATCGGCGACAATTCCGCTGTGGCATTCCGCACAACTCGGTGACGCCAAACGCGGCATCCCCGCTTCCAATCGGCTGACCGGACGCGGCGACGATCCTTGCATCGTCACAACCATCAACAAGCCAACGACGAGTGCAGCAAGGCTGGCCGTCAGAGCGGTGACGTTAAGTGATTTCAAGCGAAGACTTCTACCCATGTTTCAACTTCAAAATTCGTCAGAAGACGTCTGCGACGGGTGCAATTCACTCTCGCGAACTTCGACCAATCGTTTGATCTCGTCGACGGCCGGATTGGATTCGAACCACTGCAGGTATCGATCAGCTATTTCGTGTTCTCCTGCCTCGATCGCCCCGCAAAGTCCAGCATACATCAATTGTGAATGTTCGACGCCCAATTGGGATTGAAAGTCGGCCGATACCATCAGTGTCTGAGGACCCTCTTGCAGGTATGCCGCCACCCGCCTGCGAAGTTCATCGCTGAATGGGTTTGACTCCGGCACAGCCCAACGTGGGAATAACGAAGATTTCTCTGCCACCGACTTGATGTCCATCGGTGTTGAACAATCGCCGTTCGCAAGTGGCTCGCTTGCGGCAAAGTAGCGAAACCAACTCGGTGCACCCGCGGCAACGATCTCAGCATTCGCGAGTTCCGTCTGACAACGTGTCATCGCACACGCCAATGGCACTGATTCGGGAAAGGCTTGGCGTCCAACAAACAGCACCCTTAGGGCGGCATAGCGAAGCCCCATGGCTCGAAACACTTCGGATTGACGATACGCTTGATCGGCATCGACGATGATGGGTGCGAAACCCCAACGATCACGATCAAACAGCGAACTCGACGAGCGAGGAAACGAATACTGCCAATTTTGAAACTCGACGATCTCGCGGTTCGTCAGCGTTTCGATCATTTGATCGGCATAGTGTTTATCACCAGCAGCGGCATAGGGGATGACGGGTGAATCGAGCGAAAGTGGCTTCCAAATCGACGGCTCTAATCCACGAATTAACTCGGTATCCCGATTCGATACGAGCAACAACGTGGTTTCACGATGCTCTAGCGTCAGCCAATATCCGCCCTGGGAACCGTCGCTGAGCCAATAGCTCATCAACCGCTGCTGACGTAAATCATCGATCACTCGGTGATGTTCGGCAAAGCGTCCCGCGATCACCGCGCGATGGGCAACATCCTGAAGTCGCACCGCCTCGGCGTCGCTTGCATCGGAGAGTTCACGAAGCTGCGGAATCTGCCACGCCAACATTCCGCCGCTACGGGTGTCATCGGCAAATGCGGTGCCGTAAGGCTCAGTCTGCTGCAACGCCAATTGCAACATTCGATTGTCAAGCGATGCATCGATTCCCCATCCCATCGTCGCCACCAATCCGCTGTATGGCAACGCGACTGCGATTCCCATGGCTGCCGCCAAGTAGCCGAGCCAGTGCGATCGTGACAAGGCTAGGTTGGATATGCGATATTGCCCATCACGGTGCCAAGAGACTAGCAAGTCAGCCGCAATCCACGTGGTGGCAATTGCAAGATTGTGCATTGATGACCACGCCAACCACTGCATCCACGCAAAACAAAACAGCCCACGAGGCATTCGGCGGCGACCAAAGGTTTGTGTCGCGATCCAAATCATGGTCAGCAGCAGAAATGAAACCGCCGCTGGGCTTGCCAATCCTGCGAACAGCGGTTGCCACGGAGTGCCAGCGAACAATGCGGAAGGATTTCGCCAAACTGGGAAAATGCTAGACAGTGAATCGGTCCAAGCGAAAACGCCGCGAGGATTAATGCAACCACCCACCAGCATCAAGATTGCCAATATCCAATTCCTGCGGTGTCCCGTCTCACGCACTAGGCTGGCGACGCAACTGTAAGCAATCCATACGATCAAGCCCACCAGAATTCCGAGTGCCAGGTTGCTCCAGACTATAAACATGCCGATGGCGGTCACCCTCGGCGAAATCGGCTTTCGGCGATCACTCGGCGACGCATCCGCCTGTTCCGATTTCCGGTGCATCAAACCGACCAACACGACCATCGCAAGACAATCGAAAAAGGTAGGCGTCAATTCGAAATGCCTCGCTACCGCGATCAACGCCAACGTTACGACGAACCATGCCAACGGTCGGACAAAACCACTCGAGCGCCGCGGGGCCAGAATCAAACCAATACAACCGGAAATTAACAGCACTCGGCACATCATCAACCCGTGTCCGCCCAGGAATTGATAGACGGCAAAAATGGGTAGCCCGCCCAACCAATCGGCTTCAGCCAACGTTTCCTGGGTCAGCAGCGATCGGCTCGGCGTGATCGAGCCGCCGGCAACCTCGCGTCCTCGGCTGAGTTGCCACCAAAAATCGTCTGCCGAAAAAGGTTGAAATGCGAACACGACTGACAAACAGACGACCGCTAACCACTGCACGCCGTATTGAAAACGGCCTGCATTGCTTTTAAGGGGCGACATACCGAGGTGGGCTGAATGATCAACGGCAATCGAGGCGGCTTTGGCAACTTTGGAACGCATGGCTGCCGATTGTAGAACAATCCTGACGCCATGTTGAGAGAAGCAACCGGATTCGCACAAGAACGCGGCTCATTTGACCGAGGTGCCGTCACAGCCAAGGCGGAACCTCATTGAGCGAATCTTCCCCGCCAAGACAAATCGGCGTCGATCAAATTTCTAGGGCAGGTAATCCGATTGGCGAAGCAGGTACGGTGCGACGCGTGACATGATCGCGGGGTTGCCTTCGTAGGCCTGCCAACTATGCGTCTTGCCGACACTGCGGCTGACGTTCAGCTGTTGGACTTTGTAACCATCCACCCCCAATCGTGATGGCGATAAACCGACAGAGCCAAGCGCCGCCGGTCCCCCGCGACCGTTCAACCGTGGATACCAATGAAGCACCGAATCGGACGGGTTGTACATAATCAGCATGCGTTCAACTTGGGTTAGCGCTCTGCCGTGATGATGATTTGGCAACAGCCAATCACAGTCCAGCGCCGATGCGAACAAGGCCACTCGGACCGGCGGGCGCAGCGAGGCGTTCGTGGTTGCGAGTTGACGACCGGAAATCGTGCCACCCGCTCGAAAATGTAATGCCGCGGTGATCATTCGTGGGCCGTAACTGGTACCAAACAGGCTGATGGGGACCCTTGGATCGATTTGTTCCAACAACCAAGCAAGATAGTAACCATGCATTTCGCTCCGCTGCGCCTTGATCTGCGCATCGGGTCGCGGACGAATTCCGATTCGATCGCTTGGCCACGAAATCATCACCAAGCGAAAACGATCATTCGGTGATGGAGCGGCTCGCTGCAATTGACAATAAATTGATTTTGCGCGGCCCCACGCCTCTTGGGCACTGACCCTATTTTCATGCACATAGATACACAGAGGCACCGGGTCGGCGGCGACATCGCCATTGACGCAGTTCAAAAAGTTTCCCAGGTTGGCTTGTTGCCAAGGAACACTCGGATCACTCGACCAGAACTTGATTTGATTTGTTTGATTCAGCGACGGAGCACAACTCGAAGCGGCTCGCGTGCTGACCAACCACAATCGGTTCGAGAGCGTTTCATCGGCAAGGGCAAGGTTGTTCGGGCAAAGCAGACCTAGGACGAACGTCGCAAACAATGGCAACCCAAATAGTCCACGAGCGGAATGCGATCGAGGTCGTAACATGCTTCGCAGGTTCATGATGTACGCGATAAAGTGGGTGAGGGGTGTGAGACGAAATGCAGCGAACGCAAGTCAATCAACAAGCAGATCAAAACGTGTCTATCGACCCAGTCATCTTAGTCGACCGGCAAGCCCAAGTCGCTCTAATCGCAAATGACAATTCGGCGACTGGCTGTTCGCTAAATTCTGCGACAATATCGATAGCAGTGGCTTGCCATGTTAGTCCCGCTATCTCCATCGGACGATGCTACTTCGGTTCCTCTTCCTTGATTTTTAACACTTTGAATTGATGGCCACCTTGCGTGTGCGTCGCCCCACTGACACCACCATTGGGGTCGACATCAAATTCGATACTGGCCTCGACCACTTGCCAGTGAAACTTGGTCTTGTTTTCTGGCAGAATCGCCAATTCGGGCTGAGTGCCGAGTTTCGCAAGCAAGCGGTCACCATCGCGGCGGATCGTCATTTTTGCTTGCACATAATCGTACACTCCGACGTAGCGATCAAGTATCTCGCTCGGAAGTTCGACAACGACGTGATCGGGCAACCGGCGGACATCCATCGTTTGCCCGTTCTGAGTATGTTTGGCGCCGGTACAGAGGCCTTCGGCATTGATCTGAAAGGCTACCGATGCATCAACGATCTTCCAAAAAAATTCGGTTTCACTCTTAGGATAGATTTCCGCTTTGCCTTGTCCGGTCAATTGCGCGAACAGGTGCCCGTCTTCGAGCGTGACGACCAAAACGGCCACGCCATAGTCGTAGCGGCCGACATAGCGGGCAAGGATCTCAGTCGTGACCATGCTGTCGACCTGATGGACCACTGGCGGTTCCATTTCCGCATCCAAAAACAGCTCCGCGATCTTCCGCGTCACACTCTCAGGAGTCATCTCGGGAACCGATGGAGACGCGTTGTGCAGCGCGATCACTGTTAGATTTTGATCGGGATACCGAATCAAGCTGCTGACAAAACCATTCAGTCCGCCGTTATGGCTGATCGTCCGTAGCCCACGATGTTCGCCGATCAACCACCCGTACCCATAACCATTTTGGTAGGGCGTAAAGGCTTTTTCTCTCAAGTCAGACGTAAGCACTTGTCCGCTGAAGACAGCCTCATTCCACAACATCAAATCATCGACGGTCGAATACATCGCACCGGCGCCACCGACTTGTGACATGTGCCAATTGAGCGCGGGTTGGAATGAATCGTCTTGGAGTGAGTAGCCGCGAGCTTCGTTTTCCAAGTTCAAATCGGGCGAGTGAATGCCGGTGTCCGTCATTCCCAATGGCTGAAAAAAGGTGTCTTGCAAATAGTCGCCAAAGGTTTTTCCGGAAACTTGCGCGACGATGTGGCCCAGCAGGAAATAGCCTGAATTGTTGTAATGGTATTTTGTTCCCGGTTTAAAGGACAACGGCAGACCTTGGAACGAAGCGATCACGTCCGCGTCGGTTGTCGGCTGCGAGACTCGCTGCCAGAACTCTGCCGTTTCAGTGAAGCTAGGGATGCCCGACGTATGAGTCAGCAAGTGATGAATCGTGATTTCGTCCCCGCGTGAAAACGTCGGCAGGAATTGATCAAGCGTATCATCGAGCGTCAGTTTTTCATCGGCAACCAAACGCAAGATCGCCGCGGCGGTGAATTGTTTCGTGATCGAGCCGATGCGAAATTTTGTTTTTGCTGTAGCCGCTTTCTCGTTCTCGAGATCGGCCAATCCAATCGTACGGCGATAAATGACTTCGCCGTCACGGGCGACAAGCAGCGAAAGCGCAGGCAGCTCGGATGCATCAACGCCATCCAGCTTTTGATCCAGCTGCTTTACAAACGTTTGGGTGTCCGAGCTCTCCGCGGTGGCAGCGTCCGTGGTGTTAGAAGTGCCGGACGCGCCAGGGTCTTGAGCGTCAACCAGCCCCGTCATTGTGACGCCCAAAATCGTGACGCCCAATACGATCAACAAGAGTGTCAATGTCGAGCCGCCCAGGCGGCAATTGCAGAACAACGTCATCGGAAACCCTGGTTCGAACACAAACGGTACATGGCCAGACACATCCTTGTTCAGCCCATTCTATCGCAGAAGAGTCACCGAATGGTCGAGTATCCCCTAACACAATGAGCAAACCGGTAGGGAATACCTGTTATTCTTGAGGTCGGCCAATCCAGGTTGATTTTGAGTTCGCGACATAAAACCCGAGGCAACTGCCATGACACGCGCCGCCAGACGCAACGAACGAACGGTTGTTTTGACGATTATCGTCGTGGGATTTCTTCTGTTTTTATTACTCAGTGCAAGCGTGGTGGCGTTTGCGGCTTGGAAGGTCTATCAAGATGTTTTTGTCGTCGCGGAGAACCCAGCGACATCGCCAGATCATCTGCATCCTGAGCAAGAGCCCGTCACAGAGGTCAGCGGCGATCTTGATCCCGCGGTTAGCGCACCGATGCCTTCGGTCCCTCCGCCGATCGAACCTCGATCCGATCCGTCCGCTGAGTTCGCCTCCCTGAACGATCTCGGCGGCAGCGTCCCCGGCGACGATGAAACGGCAGTCCGTTTCATCACCGACCTCCCTTCGCTCGGACCTGAGGTTCCCAAGACACTTGGTCCCACTAAATCGCCGATCAAGTACGCTTGGAATTCTGTTGATGCGTTGGTTTACGACTTTGAGATCGAAGCCGAATTGGGATCGCGAAAAATCAAATATCGTGGTCGCAATACAATCCAAAAAACAGACAAGCGTCCCAATGCTGTCGACGTCGATGATCAAACCGGCGAGGGAACTGGCAGCGGTTTTGTGATTCACCCGCAAGGCATTGTGGTGACGTGTGCTCACGTCGTCAAAGGTGCCACCCGTATTCAGGCGGTGATCGAAGAATCGGAATATAGTGCGACCGTAATCAAGCTGGACTTCGAAAATGATTTGGCGGTGCTTCGAGTGGAACAGAACAAGCTTCCCTTTTTGACGTTTGCCGATTCGGACCAAGTCCATTTGGGGCAAGACGTCCGCGCGATTGGCTATCCGTTGTCCGACGTTTTGGGCGAGTCGATCAAAGTCACCAAGGGAGAGGTATCGGGACGAGGCAGACCGGGTGGAGTCGACGGGTTTCAGATCGATGCCACGGTGAATCCAGGCAACAGCGGCGGACCGCTCGTCGACGACGCAGGGCGACTCGTCGGCGTCACCAGTTCACTGCTCGCTGGGGCAGGCATTTCCGAAGTCGGCTTTGCGATCCCGGCAAACAAGGTGACACAGATCGCCGAGCAGTTGGGGGTTCCCATCGTGATCGAGGACCAGGCCACTGCAATCTCTGCAGCCGATGTTATTGATCGGGTCAGTCCCGCCACCGTGCTGTTGAAAGTCACGGTCGGCCCTGGTGGTGTCGGGATGCAACAACCGCACACGATGGAATACTCGGGCTATGTCTACCAAGATCGCCTGCCCACAGCAGGAAATTTTTCTACGGGGCTACCACGAGACGAACGCTTCTCCGGAACATTCCAAGTCGATACATCTGGTGAACTCTATAGCGATGACACTGATGGCATGATGCCTATGATGCTGGGCGGTGCTAGCCAGATCGGAATCGAAGTATTACCGGACTCGTCGCCCGGCCGCACGGTTTCTCGCAATCAGATCATGATCCCTCAGCAGCGGCCGGCACCATCGGGACCCGATCTAGATCCGTACGGTTTCGGAAGCTTTGCATCACGAAGACGTGCACCTTGGATACGCCAACAAACACCGCCTGCAAAGACGTCCAAATGGTTGCTCGGCACCGAATCGACAACCGTCACACTCGGCAAAACTCTCCCCGACGGGATCGAGCTGGAAAAATCTTATTCGCTGAGGGTCGAGGGCGAATCCAAGGACCCGCAACCGATGACCATCGTTGGGTTGGGGAAAGGAAAATTTGATCCGCGGGCAGGCCGGATGTTGAACATGAATTACAAGGTGACGATTACGGTGAACCAGGACAATATTACCGCGAAAATCCCAATCACGATGAACTATCGACTGGTCGATGAAAGGGCACTAGAAAACGAACGCCAAGCCAGAAAAGAACGCGAACAAAATCGAATGCGGGAAAAGGCTCGAGCACTCGAAAATTCGGGGTTTGCATCACCGCAACAGACATCGACCGCAGTCGACAACGACATCGAGTTCGAAAGTGTCAAATCCGTCCCCGAGTCAACCAATTTGAATAAGTTTGATCCAGACAAATGATGGTTTACCGAATGATCCGCGTCCTTTCTCTTGCCGTCTTGCTGGTGCTTG
>NZ_ANOG01000912.1 GCF_000346295.1 Rhodopirellula maiorica SM1
GGTGATTTCCGTCGCCGCCGGGTGATGCTCAAATCGCTGTGCGGTTGGATCGGTCACCAACGTGTCGTCCGAGTCATGCCCAATACTCCCTGCTTGGTTGGTCAAGGAGTCAGCGCTTTTTGTGGCGGCAGCGACGTGACCGATCAAGACAACGAGTGGATTACCACGCTGTTTTCGAGCGTGGGTTTGGCAATCCCCGTGCTCGAATCGCAAATGGACGGCGTTACCGGGCTGAGTGGCTCGGGGCCAGCCTACATTTGCTTGATCGTCGAAGCGTTGGCCGACGGCGGCGTGTTGGCGGGGTTGCCCCGCCCGTTGGCGATGAAATTGGCAGCCCAAACGGTGTTGGGAACGGCGCAGATGATCGCGGAAACCGGTCGTCATCCAGGCGAACTGAAGGATTCGGTCACCAGTCCGGCGGGGACAACGATTGCCGCGGTCCAAGTCCTCGAGCAAAATGGAATTAGAGGGGCATTGATCGATGCCGTGGCGGCGTCGGCACGGCGAAGTCGCGAACTCGCTGCGGACTAAGAAATCCTAGCGTCACGCGTACCGCCGCTCGCTTTACAACGTCGGCGATCTTTGCTTCACTTTTGCTGCGGGGCGGCGAATACCCCCGGGATCGCCGCCTCGGATTACCTTTTAACCTCGCCATAAGTTTCAAGAACGATGGAATCACCAATTATCAAAGTTGACGACAAACACGTCCCGCTTTACCGAATCGTTTGGGTCAGTGAGATTCCACACTTTTGTGGCGAGCCGGATTGTATGCACGAAGGCGACTACGAGGTCCGCTTGGATGTCGATGATTCGCTGTGGACCAGTGCCAGCGAACGCGATGCTACCGTCGCCGCTTTGGCAAAATGGTGCAGCGACCCACGAGGCGACGACAGCCCCGATTGGTGAGCCCGCGGTGTCTCGCAGACGATCTCGATGAGCTGGCCTTTGTTCGTGAAATGAGCTGACCACTGTTCGTAAACCCGAACGCCTGGGGCAAGGGAGCTGCCAGCGGCATGGGGCAATCGGGGGCGGTCAAGGCACCGAATGATGCCTCAGCCCGATCCATGCCTCAGCCCGATCCACTCACCCGCCGCGGCTCTGGAGAATCAACAAGCCGTCGATGCATTCGGGTCGCCTTGCTAGCTTTCTTTGTTTGCTGGCAAAACAATTGCTTCGTCGGCGACCATGCACACGATCCCGTCGCGGACGGGGTACATCAAACCGCCTGATTTGCTGATCAGACCAGTGTCGATCCCCTCGTGGATCCGTTGATCTTGGCGGTCACGCAGTTCGCCGAGCTTGATTGATTCGTTGATTTTTTCAACAAACGACGGCTCCGCTGGCTGTAAAGGTTCGCCGCTGAGGACACAGCGAAGCATCGAAAGTAAATTTTGATCAATCATTTGATTTGACTCAGCATTGATGCTTTGAGTTTCCGAAACTAAGGCAAGCAGACCTGGTGCATGGATGCACGGAATCAGCTCTTTGCTGCCTCAGGTTGGTTAACGAAATTTCGTTCTTTTCTAGTTACCGAATTCGGTGGAGGATTGCCATGAAGTCGCGAGCTTGCTCGCGGTTCGTCCAACCGGTTGCTCATCTTTGTGCAACATTTTCGACGATCGCAGTTTTCAGTTGTGCCACAAATTCGACCGTGCAGGCTCAGTCTACGTCGCCGGCACCATCGTCTCCAGGCTACTACACCGATCCTCAGACTGGCATTGTTTATCGGCAGGTCACCAAAACGATTGAACGCCCAGTGGTGGAAACAAAAACGGAGCAGCGTGAGCAGACGGTTTACCGTCCTCAGACCGTGACCGAAACGAAACCGGAATCGAGAACCGTGTACACCCCTGTGATCCAGTACGAGTGGCAGCCTCGTTTGGAAGGGCGTTGGAATCCGTTCCGCCAACCGACATTGGCGTACCATCATGTACCGCAAACCCGTTGGGAAAGTCGTAACGAAGTGGTGCACCGCACCAACACGCGTACTGAATGGGTTGCCGAGAAACGCACGATCAACGTGCCTCAGCGATTAGTACGAATGGAACGCGAGCAAAAGATTGACTATGAAGCGGTGGGCCGCGTCGCACCGCAGCAATCGCCACCATCGTCGAACGAACAGGCGATTGCATCGCGTTTGCGTCCGCTCGATTCGAACACTCGCGTGGAAGCCTTCTCGTCACCACCAACTCAAATTGCTCAGGCCACCACGGTTTATTCGCCGCCGCGTATCGCCGCTTCGTCGCTTGGACGCATGACCAGCGATCCGCCACGGCGATCGACAAGCCAAGCGGGATTGCGAAGCACCGAGCTGTATCCGACGCCAAACCAAGGTTACAGCGGAGCGTTGCCTCCGGCCAGCACGGGCGTTGCCACCCTGCCCGCTCTGCCGCTGTGGCGTTAGGCGTCTGAACGCGTCCCACTGAGCGAGTTGCACTGACCGCGTTACGCCATCGATACGTCGATGGCGTCTTCGATCCCACGTTGGATCAAGGATTGACGATCACTGTGCGGTTGCCAGCGGAGGACTTGTTTGCTGCGGCTGCAATCGAATGTGGCCTTTTGCGTTCTGGATTCCCAATCGTAATAGCTCGGTTTGCGGCGATCAGGATGACGCACCGCCGTTTTGACCATCCATTTAGCCATGTCGGTCAGATAGAAGTGCCAGATCCGCGTCGGTTTGATGTCGATGCAAATGTTGGAAACGCGTTGCAACTCGTTCAGATACTCCCGGGCCGTTAATACAGGGTCGGCGACGAAGTTAAAGGACTCGCCATCAATCCCCGGTTGATCCATCGCCGCGATCAATCCGTCGGCAACATCGTCGACAAGGACCAGTGGCAGTTTGTGGTTGCCATCGCCCCAAATTTGGCAAAAGCTTTCTCCGGTCCACATGCCGATGCCCCAGTGAAAGGGCGATCCCCCTTTGCCGATCACGATCCCGGGTCGCGTGATCACGACGTCCAGCCCCTCATCGCGATGCAGCCGGGCGAGATCGTCTTCGATGACAGCTTTGGATTTCGCGTATAAATTGCGTCCTTCGATACGCGGATCCAGCGGCGTGGTTTCCGTGATCGTGCCCGCTTGAGAGCCGGCATAATAAGCATCGATCGAACTGGTGTAGACCAAGCGGCCGACGCGGTGGGCTAAACATTGTTTGGCGAGCTGCTGAGTTGGCTGGATGTCGAGTGTCAAATAATCCTGCCACGTCTTGCCCACTCCGCGAGCCAGGTGGAAGACGCCATCGACTCCCTGCAGCGACCTCGCCACATCATCGTCGTTCGCCATGTCGCCTCGAACCAGTTCCACCAAAGGGTGTCGTAGCGGGGCGGGGACATCGTCGGGGCGGCGAACAAAACAGCGAACCGGTCGGCCTTGTTCGGTAAGCCGCTCGACCAGGGCTTGCCCAATAAAACCGCTTCCGCCGAATACCAAACAAGGTTTGCGGTCACATTTCGAACCGTCGTTTGGATCGTCGTTCGGATCGTTTTCGTCATGTGTTGTCGCGTGATGTATCGCCTTGTCTTGAGCCGTGCCGTTGCGAATGGGACTATTTTCGGTTGCCGCGTTTCTCATCGTTGCCGCCGTTCGATTCACGCTCTCGTTTGTCGTGGGTGCGGCGAAACGATGGCCGGCGTCGGCATCATCTTTGCAAAGCGGAGGTATCACGGAGCGGTCGAGTTGTTCGCACAATTCAATCGCGGATTTGCCCAACGCTCCCGACAAGCGACTCGACACCTCCTTTGCCGACAACAGCGATTGATAGTAATCGGTAATCGCGTTGGCAATACTCTCGCCATAGGGATTACCATGTTTCGCCAGGCCAAGCTTGCTGCCGATGTAGCGGTGCAGTCCCGATTTTGCTTGCCGGTGCAGATCGCGGCTTGTTTGTTTTAATCGATGGTAGCGATCGAAATCCATCGAATAGCGTGTCGCCCGGTTCAGTGTGAAAGTGTTGTCTTCGATGTCGGCGGTCGCACTGCCATGGCTGCCACGAACGTGAATCGTAAACTCGGTCATCCCGCTGCCGAGCGAAAGACGCGTCTGCACTGCGATTCGGCCTGTCGTCATACTAAAGGCCCAATTGCGCATCATCGATCGCCCGCAAGGTAACGCGATCGGATGCGTCGCAATCCCAGTGATCTGGTCAGGAAACGATGCTAAATCCAGTACGGGGCTGACGATGTGCGGCCCAAGTTCCAGCAACAAATTGGTAGAGTCACGCAGCATCCAGATCGAGTAGGGACCGTGGTTCAATTGAGGCAGTTGTTTGTTCCACGCGATGTCGATCGCATCGATTCGCCCCAGTTTCCCACTGTCGATACACTGCCGCAGATCTTCGTAAACACGTGCGAATAGAAAGTTGTGATTGATGCCTAGCCGGACGCCATGACGGTCTGCCATGGCAAGCAGTTCGTCGCACTCGAGCGACGACGTGGCCATCGGTTTTTCTAGAAACACGTTTACTTTGGCTGCGATGCATTGACTCGTTACGGCAGCGTGGGCGTCGGGTGGAACAAGCACGTGGACGACGTCCAAGCCACCAAAATTAAGCATCGCTTCGACCGAAGCAAAATGATTGGCGATGCCAAATGTCTCAGCAGCCTGCTTCGCCGCTGACACGTTCACGTCAGCGATCGCAACAAGCTCTGCATCGGGATGCTGGTTGATTGCCGCCGCATGCCACTGGGTGATGTATCCAGCGCCGACCAACCCCACTTTCAATGGAGCCGCGAGGCGAACATTCGGATCGAGAGAGTGAGTTGAGCTCATCAAGGTTGGGTCGATTCTTTGGGCAACATGTTAGGCAGTAAACAGGGGATCGGCCAACAGACGTGTGGCCGATGGGGGAGCCACGCGAGGGTAACCGGCAAGGTGATTCCTCAATTCGATTCCTTAAGCCGATTCACGTGGCGTCCCTTATTTATATTCGATAATTTGGGTCGTCGATCGGGTGAGCCGTCTCCATCCATATTTGCACGCGCCAATGAATTCCGGGATTTTGCCGCCGACACAACTGGCCGCATAGATCATTGACGATGAGGTCGGCAATCCTCGGCGACGATAGGTCCGCGTCACCTTGGCCCACAGCACTGCATAGGCCAACATCAGTACGCCGAGGCTCATGAATCGGGTGGGCCAAATCAACAGGATGGCGATCAACGGCAGCACGCCTCCCCAGAACAAGACGCTTCGAAACGGTTTGGCAAAATGGCGTTCCGGAGGACGACCATGCATCGCAAATCCTTGCGCAAAACCATGACCGCAGCGGACGCAACGACGCCACCACTGGGACAAACGGTGCATATCAGCATCATGCAGTGTCATTTCGCAGTCGATGCGTCGTAGCTTCCAGCCTTGTTGGCGAATTCGCACACAGACCTCGTCGTCTTCGGCGGCGATCACACGTTCGTTGTAACCACCGACCGATTGCAAGACATCGCAGCGGACGATTGCGTCCCCGCCACATGCTCGCGTTTCTCCGATCGGCGTGTTCCACTCGATATCGCACAGCAGGTTGAACACGCTGGCGTCGGGGTAACGTTCACGGCGACGTCCGCATACCGCAGCGAGATCAGGATGCGCTGCGAACGCGCGACGCCCTGCTTCGATCCAGCCCACAGCGATCTCGCAGTCTCCATCGACGAATTGGACAAACTTCAAATTGGGAACGTTTTCGATCAAACGCTGGAATCCTGCATTGCGTCCACGAGCCGCCGAAAATGGCCGAGTCGTATCCAAGTGCACCACATCAGCGCCAAGCTGGCCTGCTACCTCGACGCTGTTGTCGTCCGAGCCCGAGTCGACATAGACGACGTGCGGCGAATCCCGCAGTGCCGATCGCAGACATGCTTCGAGCCGAGAACCTTCGTTTCGTCCAATCGCGACGACACCGATGTCAGAAAACAACCGAGTGAACCTTGTGTGGGATGGGATATAGCAGAGGACAACGTGCTCAATAAGCACCTTTGCCGCTCAAGACAACGGGGATGGTTTTGACGATTAACTTCACGTCGGTCAGAAAACCGCGTTGCTGAATGTATTCCAAATCCATAATGATTTGCTCGTCAAAAGGGATGTCACCGCGTCCGGATACTTGCCAGATGCAGGTCAAACCGGGCAGCACGTCAAAGCGGTTGTAGTCTTGGACGTTGTAACGAAGCACCTCTTCGAGCAGTGCCGGACGACGGGCCCACCACGCTCATGTCGCCGCACAATACATTGTAAAACTGAGGCAATTCATCAACGCTGTAGCGGCGGATCCAACGTCCTACCTTTGTGATGCGAGGGTCGTGACGCAATTTGAACGTGCGGTCGTCGGCGTGTTGGTTCAGTAACCGCATTGCCTCCTTTTGCTTTTCGGCATCGACCACCATCGAACGAAATTTTAGACATTGAAACCGGCGGCCTCCGCGTCCGACACGCGGCGACCAGTAGAAAATCTTGCCACCGTCCTCGCATTTAATCGCGATAGCGACCAATGCGATCAACGGCATGCAGACCAGGATCGCCACGGCCGAAATGACAATGTCCATGATGCGCTTGCAATGTCCATAGACATCCGTTCCCTCAACCGATGGCAGCCCTGTTGTGAAAATCAGCGATTGGTGGGTCATGGTCGGTGTCATCATCGCAAGTCTCAGCATGTCACAGGGTCAAAAGATGTCGAAGAGTCAGCGAATCGGCAGCCTATCAGTGTGTTTGATCGACACTGGCCAAGCAAGGATTTTTTCAAGTTGACTTGGTCGAAACAAACGCCGGGGGCGTGGTCTCGTCGGGGAAAACCTTCGGTCGAGGATCATGGTGCGATTTGTCGACGGACGGGATTCGTTTATCCGAAGCCGGCAACCCGAGTATCCGGTTGGACAATTTTTTTGCTTCGCGGCGGACATCGTGACATTGACGGACTCGCGCCGCGCCGTTCTTTCCGCGTCGTATGATTTCTTCGTCGGAAACCTCCATCGCCTGGGTCATGCCGCGGCACAGCGCAGTGACGGATCCGGCGGGGATCAACCAACCCGTGACACCGCTGCGGACAAGTTCCGGGATTCCGGCTACCGCGGTTGCAATCACAGGCCGACCGAGTGCTAGGGATTCCATACAAGCGACCGGCAGCCCTTCGGCAAAACTAGGCATGACAAGGACGCGGCTCTGCTGGATCATCGTCTGGATTTCAGAGCCTGTCTTCCAACCCGCCAGCACGACACATGATTGCAGTTGATGTTCCTGGATCATTTTCTCCAACGTGCTTCGCAGCGGGCCATCACCGACAATCGTCAATTCAAACGAAACGGCATCGCGAGCGAGTTTTGCCGCGGCTTGGATCAGCAGCGGCATGCCTTTCTGCTCGTTCAGCCGTCCGATGGCCAGGAAGCGAGGCGATGACGGCGGCGGTGTCCAAGCGACATCGAAATAGGATTCGTCCAATCCACATCGCACCCTATGGATTTTGGACCAATCTGCAAAATCAGCCCAGCGATACAGTTGGCTGCAACCAAACCGACTGACCCCGACCACAAACTCACACGACGCAATCTTCTTTCCAAGTCCTAGTTGGACCGGTCGATCAAATTCCTCGGGGCCGTGCACCGTAAAACTAAATTTGGGACCGCCTAGGTGACGACAAAGCGTTGCCACTGTGGTCGAGTTGGTGCCAAAGTGGGCGTGTAGATGAGCGATCTTGTCGCGATCACTCCATCGTTTGATGACGGTGGCTTCGGCCAGATAGACGAGGTGGCGAAATAGAGATCCTGCACTCCAGTAAAACGACATCGCTAAGCGAATCGCCGCGAAAAAGCGGATCGGATGTGACACGGCGGTCGCGACGACGGATCCCAACAAAGCGTAGATCGGCAGATCCAACACGTAACGCGTCCGAGCTTCCTCTCGCTTGTCCTCGGGGTCCACGACTTGTACCCAGGGTCGGCGGATGCCGTAACGAATCACGCTGTGTCCGAGTCGCTCGAGTGCGTGAATCTCGCGCCGAATAAACGTGGTGCTGATTGCAGGGTATTGGTTGACCAAATAGGCCACAGGCGTTGCTTGTCGGGTCTGCGAATGGGAATCGCTCATCGGATGATTCCTCGAACGAAGACACTGTTTAGCAAAAAATCTCGCCAAAGTTTCGGAGGATCGGTTGCCGGTTTTCGTTGGACAATCGCGCGGGCAATCCAAATGGCTCGTCCAATCAACCAGGCAGCGTCCGCCATCGCGGTTCGCAGCACTCCATGTTTTGAAATGAAATAACGGCGTCTCGAATCAAACCAATATTCAGGCCGCTGTTTCAACACGGCTTGCGCGCCGGTGACGCCCGAGGATTGCCCCACCAAATGGATCACGCGGCTGGCGGGTTGGTACCATGTTTCATAACCGGCTTGTTTTGCGCGATAACAAAAATCGACTTCTTCGTAGTACATGAAATAGCGGTCATCAAACATGCCGATCTTGTCGATCAACTCGCTGCGGAACATAAAGCTGGCACCCGCAACCCAGTCCACCTGGCATGAATCGTCAGGCGGATCGGGGGCAACATTGTGACGCTCGAGCAGCCGCGTCAGAGGGCCCAATCGCATCGCATCCACAAACTCGCTGCGGATCGTGGGAAAGCGACATGCCGAGGTTTGGGCCTCGCCATCGGGATATTGCAGTCGGCTGCCGACAATCCCCGCCGACGGATTGGTCCGCAGCGTCTGCAACAGCGGTTCCATCGCACCGGGCAGCACCACCGTATCGGGATTGAGTAACCAGATCACTTCGGCCCGGTCGTCCCGCCCCACCGCTGCGGTGATGCCGATGTTGTTCGCCGCAGCAAATCCCCTGTTCTCATCTAATGCCGTCAAACGAACCCACGACTGCCAATCACGCTGTTGTATCGTCGCGGCGAGTATCGCTGCGGATTCGTCCGCCGAGCCACCGTCGATCAATTCCACTGAGAAATCAGGATGCTGACTCGCGACCGGTTCAAGCGATTCCAGACAGTCGACGGTTAACGACGCTGTGCGGTAGTTGACGATAATGGCAACGATGTTCATGGTTGGCAGGCGATTCGATGTCGGGAACACGTTGCAATGTACCGTATTGCATCTTTGCGTCTCACGTTGGCTGTCCGCTTAATGCAGGATCTTTTTTCGTAGGCTTGTTGGTGGGCGACGGGGCGTCCGGTGCCGAAGAACGTGGGAATCGCGGGATTGCATTGAGGGTCCATTCAGCTCGCTTGGCATACCAGCTTTCTCGCGAATGTCTGCAAGCGGCCCGACGCGCGTTTAGCGCCATTTCAAAAAGTTGGCCGCGGTGAAGTTCCAGCTCCGCGATTCGCTGCCCTGATTTTTCCAGATCGTGTCGAGGCAAAATCAGCCCCGCATTATCGCTGGCTAATTGTTTGACAAAACCAGGGTGATCAAATCCCAACATTGGCAGCCCTGAGCAGTAACATGACAAAAAACGATGCATGTCGCAATCGATCGCAGGTGTCAACAACATCGCATCATATTGCCGCTGCTGTTGCAGCGCTGCTGTGCTGCCGGAATCTGTTTGTTGAAAACGGACTTCGCGGCTCAGCCCAAGTTTGGCAATCTGATACTGTAATTCAGATCGCTGAAATCCTTGGCCAAAAATGTCCAAGTGTACGTTGGCTCCGAATTGGCGAGCGTAGCGGATGATCGCGATGCTGAGATTGACACCGTACTTGCTTTCAAGCGGAGCGTACGAGACCAAACGCAATGGTTGCAAAGCCGCGTCGCTGCGAAACCGTTCGAGTAGATCCGCTTCGGAAATGACGTCATCATTGGAAATCGATGGCTCGCAGAAAAGTTGTGAGTTACGTGCGAATTTTGAGTACTGACGCAACGAAATTTCGCTGCTAAATAGACTTAATTCCGATCGTTTGACCAAACGCTCGCAACGTCGGCGACAGCGGCGATTGGACAATCGATCTCGCATCGACATGGTCCGTGAGATCGATGGGTGGTCGTCGTTGGACGGGTCTGAGTGGACCAGCACGATCGGGTGCGAAACGTCCGAGGATTGAAAGATTCCCTCAGCGATCACCGCATCATCGGGGCCAAGGATTTCGGGTTGTAAAACGCATGCCGGCTGAGTGAACGATTGTAAAATTTTTTTCCATGTCGCCGGTCGGTTGGCCTTAGCGATTTCGCGGAAGAGGTTGGGGCGATCGATCCATCTATGTTGCGACACGGGTTCGACACAAATTTCTTCGCGTGCGGGATCAAACGATTGCAATCGTCCAGCCTCGCAATCGGTGTGCAAAGCTGCCTCGGATTCGGCTGCGACCGAAGGGGCGAGCAAGGTAAGTTGACCAAACTTTCCATCTAACGAATTTCGCAGCAACCGAAGTTGACGTGCTCTATCGGATGTCAAGAAAACCTGATCACCGTGCAGATGGTACGGTTGGCAAGTGAGGATTAAATACATCAATTCATCGTGCTGTTAGACTGGTAGCTTGTTTGATATTTTTCGATCCACGCCAGCTGCTCTATCGACTGGCCGATCTGCTAATTCGGGTCACTTCATCACTTCACTAATTCTGTTTCTCTAATTTCGATCGGTGCGAATCCATACGCGTTCGGGGTGAAAGATAAAACTTGTATAGAGCGGCAATTTGCGAATGGCGTAAAACGGGATAGCAAAAATCATTCCCATCGTTGCTCGGCGAGGACAAAAACGTGCCCACGCCAAACCGAGTCCGACGCTCGCGATACTCATCGCAATCAACCATGTCACCAACGGCCCTATCGCATAACCCAACCACGCAGCGATTGCCAACAGCGTTCCGATGATCGCAGCCGCGATCATCAATAATGACAACGGCAAAACCACCAAATCCAGCGCGGCCAACAAACAGTAACGGGTCGGATTACGTGTCCAACCTCGGATCAGCCTCGGAACCTGGCTGCCGATCAATTGCAAATGACCGTGTTCCCAGCGACGACGCTGCGTGTCGGCGGCGGTGACGTGTGTGGGAAAGGTCGCTAAACACTTTGCGTCCGGACAATACTGGACCGGATATCCCGCCAAGATCATGTCAAATGTCCAACGCATGTCTTCGACAAGATGGCCGCCGGGAGCACTGAGTTGTTTTAGAGCATGTCGTGGAAATGCCATCCCCGAACCAAACAAGGTGCATCCGCCGCCGATCCGTGTCAAACCTAAGGGACGAACAAAATTCTTGACCGTAAAAGCAAATTCGGACAACGCACCCGGCGGCGTGATCGGAATGGATTCGGGTTGCTGCATCAAGTAGCACGCTTGAGCCGGCCTCTGTGTCTGCGTCACCTGGATGGCTAATCGGTCGATCGTATCGGGCCAAACCTTGCAGTCCGCATCGACAATCACCACCACGCGATCTGACTGGGGTGTCGACTCGGGCGGGCTTGTCGACTTGGGCAGGCTTGTCGACTCGGGCGGGCTTATCGACTTGGGCAGGCTTGTCGACTTGGGGCTCGCAATGGATTCCGGCGGAGTCAATAAATCAAGAGCATCAAAGGCGAAACGAAGCGCGTAATCTTTCCCTCGGTTTTGCGAATCCAATCGCTCCAGCACCGTCATGCTCCGCGATGCGAGATTCGCCGCAAACTGATGCGCAATCTCGGCGGTGTTGTCGCTGCAATTATCCGCAACTAAATAGAGATGGTCACCCGGTCGCAGTGCCGCTGTTACTGAATCAAGTGTTCGAACGAGTCCTAGTTGTTCGTTGTGGGCAGGAATGATCACATCCACCGCCGCACGTGACTTCGGATCGATCGCTTCGGTATCGGACGCAACGCGTTCAAGAGGACGTTTTTTGTCCTTTCGCAACATCGCCAACAAACACTCACTGCCGAAAACGATCAAAGGGACCGCAATCGAAATTGCCATCGTCCAAAGAAGCGTATCGATCAATGCGTTTGAAAACGTCATGAGGTCAACATGTTGC
>NZ_ANOG01000913.1 GCF_000346295.1 Rhodopirellula maiorica SM1
AGACTGCTGAATTAGTCGGCTGATCTGGAAATGCGTAGAATGAAAGGGTGTCGATTCTCTTCTTATGGGTGAGAAAATGTTGGCGCCTTGGACTGATAAGTTTTTTAAGATTCCTGACTCCGACCTTGCGATCTATAAAAGGGTGCTGCCGGCGGAGTCACCGCTGCTGGATGCCCTCGAACTGATCAACTGGACCGCTCTGGATGCCCAAGTCCGATCGTTTTACTGTGAAAAGTATGGACAGCCTGCGATCCCTCCGCTGATCATGCTTAAGCTGGAATTCCTTAGCTTTTTCTATCGGCTGTCCGACGCCAAGGTGATCCAACGCTGCCAAACCGATTTGCTTTTCCGCTGGTTTCTGCAGGTCCCCATCTGCGCCCCGCTGCCCAACTCTTCCTCATTGACCCGATTTCGAGGACGGCTGGGGGCCGAGGGTTTCAAAAAGGTCTTTGATCAACTCATCAGCTCGGCGCGCGAGCAAGACTTGCTCAAAGATCGGCTACGGCTCAAAGACGCCAGTCATGTCTTGGCCAATGTCGCCATTCCTACCACACTCAGTTTGTTGGCTCAACTGCGAAACAGGATGCTGGACATCGTCCGGCAACTTGATCAGCAATCCGCCATTGGGTTCGAGATCAAAGCGGAGCAGGTTCGCCTTGAAACAGCTCAAGCGGAAGTAGAGGTTAAACTGCAATCACGGTTGGAACTAGTCATCGACATCCTGAAATGGTTGCAAGACCAACCGCCCGAACCACCATCGCCAACCCGTGATTCGCTGTGGAAGAAACTTGCGGCGATTCGTCAATTGGCGGAAAAGATCGTCAGGGATTGCCAACAGCCCGGTCAAGGCAACCGCACGCTCAGTGTGGTCGACCCCGATGCTAGGCGTGGTATGCATGGCAGTTTTTACGAAGGTTATATGGTCGATGTGATGATGGATGCTGATAGTCAATTAATCACCGAGGTGGAAGTAATCCCTGCCAACGGCGCAGAGGCCAACGACACCATCCACTTGGTCGAGATGGAGCAGCAAACTCATGGCAACCAGATCGCACAGATATCACTTGATGGAGCCGGCTTTAATGGCCCGATGCTTCGCACTCTTGAAGATCCCGCAGGCTTGGCTGTCGATGTTATATCGCCGCCAACGACTCGCGAAGAAACAGCCGGCTTTGCGGCGAGTAAGTTTCAATTGAATGAGGACAAAACACGAGTGACTTGCCCCGGTGGCCAAGTCTCGGGAAAAGCATGGTTCAAAAAGGAGAAGCCTCATTCGAGATTTTTTAATTTTGGCAAAACGCGATGTCTCGCCTGTCCGCTGTTGTCTCAGTGCCATCCCAGGATGAAAGAGACCAGTCGATGGGGCCGGCAAGTGAACAAGAATGAATTTGAGCATGAATACGAACGAGCCCGCCAGAAGTCGACGACAGCGGAGTATGAACGGGTTCGTCGAGAGCATCCTGCGATCGAGCGCAAAATCAACGAGATCGTCCGCCATCACGGTGGACGGCGAGCTCGCTACTGGGGGCTAAGCAAGGTGAGGATTCAGCAGATCATGACCTGTTTCGTGATCAATGTGAAACGGATACTAAAACTTCTTAAGGGAGAGGTAGAAGTGTGCGTCTTGACCATGCAATGAGGCAGTTAAGGGCACGCAAACTCGCTAAATTCGGCGGTTTGGAGCGTTGAATCAAGATAACCGACAGGTGTATGCCGGCTTCACAACAAAACGGCCAACCGCTTTGAAAATTGGGAAGCACTCACTTCCCCGAATAGCGTTCATCAAATGCTAGTTCTTCCGCAGTCTCC
>NZ_ANOG01000914.1 GCF_000346295.1 Rhodopirellula maiorica SM1
AGGATGGCAGTGCGATATCGTCATAATGGCACAAAGGCGATCAAAGCAGTCGAAACCTGGGATTACAACTTGATCTTAATGGACTGTCAAATGCCAGAGATGGATGGTTACGAGGCCACGCGTCAGATTCGAAAACGAGAATCCGATGGTCGACTGAAAGGGCATCGCCCCATCGCCGCGCTGACCGCCAACGCGATCAAAGGCGATCGTGAGCTTTGTTTGGATGCGGGGATGGATGAGTATATGCCCAAGCCGTTTAACCCGCGTTATCTCGTTTCGATGATTCAAACGCTGCTGCAACGCGTTCACGACGAGCCGGTGAAAACGGTTGTCACCGAGCCACCGACGTCCGCTGCGATTCCCGACGATCCGTCGCCCATTGATTTCGATTCACTCTATGAACGCTGTATGGGAGATGTCCAGTTCGCAGAGTCGCTACTCGATTCCTTTGCCGAGGATGGTCGGGATCGAATGACTCAGATTGTCCAATTGATTGATCATGGTGACGTATTGGCCGCTTCCAAAGTGGCACACTCGCTCAAAGGCATCGCTGGCATTGTCGCGGCTCAAGAGGTCCAGTCGATCTCTGCCCGTATCGAATCGGCGGGCAAGGCAGGGGAAATTGAGATGATGCATCGCTTGGTGAAGGACCTGACGAACGTGGTTGATGAATGCCTCGGCTACCTCCCAATCGTGAAAAAACGTACGCAGCAGTGGTCGTAGCACGAATTAAGTTCATCCCATTCAAATCGAATACTTCTGAAACAAATCAAACCCGACAAGGACCATGACGTGAGTGAGCCAAAACCGAAGCGATTAGCCATAGTCGTCGACGACGAAGCGATCGCTCGGAAAATGTTGATGTTTGCCCTTCAACATGAAGGTTTTCAGTGCCATCAAGCAAGCGATGGTCAAGAGGCGATGCAAATGATCGCAGGTGGAAAGTACCATCTGGTCGTCACCGATTTGGCAATGCCGCATAAAAACGGACATGCACTCGCTGTCGAATTGTTGGCACTTGAAAACCGTCCCACGATTGCCATTCACACTTCAGTCATCGAGCCGCGTATTGTCAAGGACTTGATGAATCGTGGCGTCGATGACATTGTTTACAAACCAACTCACTATGCTGCCTTTGCCGCCAAAATGGTAGGCATGGTAGAGCGACGAATCAGCAGTGGTAAGGCCGCGACGACGATCGCTCCGCAAGATGTGTCCAAGGTGGGACAATTGAACCAGGCAGGGAGCAGCGAACGCAATCAAATGTCTCGAATGCCGTCGGATGCAAAACGGCCTCTCGCGGCACGGTCGGCCAATGCATTGGGGGTGGAATCGTTGCCGTTTTCTGAGGGAGTGATCGAAGCATGCCGACTCGCTTGTAATCCCAATTCCGAAGTCCATGAGATTTGCGCTGCGATTCGCCGTGAACCGAGTTTGAGTGCGGAATTGATCCGTATGGGCAACAGTAGTTTTTATAATCGGTCGGGATCGAATTTGCGATTGGAAGAGGTCGTCGTGCGAATCGGACGACGCCATGTGGGTGAGTTGGCACTGGCATTAAATGCGAGTTCGTCGATACGCGAGATGACGGTAACTTCGATGGATGTGCCGCTCGCGTGGCAACGCAGCCTCGCTGCGCGAGCGGCGGCCAAAATTTTGATATCGCTGAGGAAAAACTCGGGTGGAAACGCGGGAATCTTGCTCAGCGCCGCGATGCACTCACTCGGTCGTCTCGTGCTTGCCCAGGCGTTTCCCAATGATGTGTCGACAATGATCCAACACGCAAATGATTCGGGCGAGGCTTTGACGGTGTTAGAACAACGTGCATTGTCGGCGACACAGTCCGAGTCGCTCGCACGAATGTTAAATAAGTGTCAAATTCCTCAAGACATCATCGGGCCGCTGCAATATATCGACAGGTCGTATCGACAACTCGAGGATCTTGACCCTGAGGATCGCGAAGGAGCTGAGCTTGTCAAAGTCGCCGTCTTGATTGGATGGCTTGCCGTCGGTAGATGGGAAGCATGGGATCTCGTCGAGATTCCGCCAGCGAATGTACTGCGTCAACATTGTCGCCGGCCCGTTTCGGAACTCGTCACGCGAACCCGCGAAGCGGTACTGGAGATGATGGCCGAATTGGAAGATTTCAGTGGTCTGTGTGACCCGTCGTCGAACTTAACTCCCTGCTTGTATCACTGTGTGGGGGAAAGGGATTGGGATATTGTGCAGTGGATGTTGCCAGCGGTCGGATTTACACCTTCGCAGGATGATCCCCAGCAAGAGGCTGCGATGGTGATCAACGCACTGGATGTAACGCGTCGTCAACTCTCCAAACATACCTCAGCACGCGAAACTCGCCATGGATTGGTGCTGGTACGAAGCGGCCAAGCGGTGCGATCCACCGCCAATCGTTCGGTCCACACGCTGCCGTGCAGTGTGGCAAGTTTAGCCCAAGCGATATCAGCCGACCCGAAGGCTCGCTTGGTTTCGTCGGCATAGACGGGGCTGCCGCGTCGGGTTGCGGTAAACCAATGCCATCTACTTTGGCAACCACAGGGGGATGCTCAAGTAGTGGGATTCGCCAGAATTCCCATCGTGGCTGTTCAAACACTAGGAACTCTGCGAGTCCCACTACGAAAGTAGATGGCATTGGGCGGTAAACCATGGCTGAATACCTGAGTGTGCGATACGTCTCACTGGGGCGTGGCAATTTGCACACCTCGTCGTCATCGGTGGTGGCTTAAACGCCGCGTAGTGGCATCCCTGACGAGCTCGTCGTTCATTGGCACTCAAGTTGCTTGCTAAATGAAGCCAAGCCAAGGAGACCACCGATGCGTAAGGTCCTGCTCGCTGTAGATGGTTCGGACATTTCAGACGAAGCTGCCCGTTGGGTTTCAACACTGCCACACCGCAACCACTGGGATTTGACGATTCTAAGTGTGGTTCAGCGTCCGTTAGTGCATGACGATGATCCGCTGTTGGATGCGTATGATAAGGCGTGTGCAAAAGACCGCCGAGATGCGGTGGATCACTACGGCAAAATTGCGGAGATGTTTGATGACAAAAGCGTATCCGTTTGTCATCGGATCGAATCAGGATCTCCCAATGAAACGATTGTCGAAACTGCCAAAGAGATTGCCGCTGATTTGGTTGTTGTCGGCGCCAAAGGACGCTCGCAGATCAGTCGTATGTTGCTAGGCAGTGTCAGTGACCACGTTGCAACGCATGCTCCTTGCAGCGTTTTAGTTGTGCGAGGAGCGGGGCGACACGAATACCAGAATGGCTTCCGAGTCTGCTTGGCCTATGGCATCGACGCTCCGGCGAAAGCGGCGCTTTGTGAGATGACCGAAATTGCTTGGCGTAGCGATACCGTGTTCCATGTTTTGTCGATCGCTTCGTACCTGCATGATTTCTTTGGGGTGCTGCCCGAGGATTCCCAAATCGTACGGCAATATCACGAAAATTTGAATCACGCCCATGATCAACTTCTCGCGGTGTCCTCGGAAACGCAAACGCATTTGATCGAGAGCGAACATGTGGGAGAAGGGATTGTGACGTTTGCCGAGCGGAATGCCATCGACATGGTGGTGGTGGGCGAAAAACCACGCAGTGGAGTGAGCCGTTTTTTGTTGGGCAGCACCTCACGCTATGTTTTGCGTCACGCCGAGTGCAGCGTGTGGATTGCTCGCAACCGATTGACGCAAACTGAAGAAGAAGTCTCGGCGGAATGCCAACCAGCATCGCCGTGACATCACCACCGTGAATCACAAACGATCGGAGCAGCGT
>NZ_ANOG01000915.1 GCF_000346295.1 Rhodopirellula maiorica SM1
TCAACGGTGACCTTGGCATCCTCGATTTTCCCGAGCCAAATCTGTCGCTCGGCACGTTCGAGTGAGTCACCCAAAGGTTCTGGCCAACCTTCAATCTGATTCGCGATCGTTTCCCGCAGCGACGCATTTTGCCGTCCGTCCTGCATCAATCGGGCGACCGTGTCCGGCAACACGTTTGCGGGCGGAGCGGGCAGCATGCTTGCTTGTGTCCCAAGACGGCGAAATTGCAACAACGTTTCGCTGTAATCGTCTGGCGTCGTCGTCTCAGCAAGATCGCTTAGTGCGTCACGATCAAAAAAGTAGGCGGCAAATTGACGATATTGCTTTGCGACATTGATGTCATCCAGGACAGATGCAAAGGCCTGCTTCATTTGTGTCGTCAGCTCGCTCTGATCGGCGGATTCGCTTTCGCGGAACGCCTGCCGCCAAAGTTCCAGAGCGGTTTCGTAATCGCCGAGTCCTAATTGGGTGGCAATCTCGGCCGCTTCGATGATTCGCTTATCGGCCGACAGCAGTTTGATCAGCCAATTGCCCGCTTGCGGTGCATATTCGCTGTCGGGCCACAGGGCGATCGTCGTTCGCAGCATCACCTCGATTTCGCTGGCCGGCGACTTGGTTTTCGTTTTCAGCACCACGGCTTGCAAATGGGCTGCGGCGGCACCGGTCCCCGCTGGTTTTAACTTCGCGACTCCCGCCAAAATGTCTGCGGCATCACCGGGCTGTTTCGCCGCGACAAATGCCGCTGCGGCTTCAAGTGACCGTTTAATCGCGAGATCGGGATTGGTTTCCGTCATCGCCGCACTGGCCAACAACTGTGCCGCCCGCAGCGGATTGCCATCACGCAAATATTGTCGTCCCTGAGCGGCGATGATCGACGGATCGATCTGGTTGCCCGTTCCCTCGGTTGAACCGTTGCGTGATTGGGATCGCAATGAACCGATGGCGATCGTTTCGGCGCGTCGACGTCCATACGCTCCGTGCCGAGTGCCAATCGAATCAATCCAATCACCGACGCGGTTTTGGTTTGCGTCATCGCTGGCTAGCAGCGATTCCAATCGGACCAGGTCCATCTCGATTGACAACGGTGCGTTCGCAGGCTGTTTGTCATAGAACGCATCAAGTTTCTTTTTTGCGTCGGCGTGGTGATTCGAATGGAGGTCGATTTGGATGTCGAGTGCGCGAACACGGGCGTCAGAGTCCAGCGGCACTTCGCGGGTCAGTTCTGATAACGCGCTGCGAGCTCGCTGAAAATCTTCGCTTCGTAACAGTGCGACGACACGCAGTCGCTCGACTTCGTTACGAGCTTGACTATCGCTCGGCAGTCGCGTCAGCGCTTGATCGGCCGATCGTAGTGCCGCGGTGGCGGCCGCGAGTCGATCATCGCTGCTGGCGGGGAACAGTTCGGTTTCCATCAGCTTGATTTGGACGATCTGAACCTGCGTTTCCTGCTCTAACCGCGTCAAATCGCCGAGCATTGCCATTACGCTTGGTGACATATTGGTTTGCGAATTCAAACGCGTTTTTTCTTCGGCGACCGCTTTGGAAAGTGATTCGGATTTCGCAGCCGCATCGGTCAATCGCCGTAGCGCACGTTCGCCACGGTCGGTGTCGCCGGGATTGACCATGATCGATAACAGATCGTGCTCGGCCGCAGCCAATTCGACCGCGATCCGTTGCGACCGCAGAAACAGTCGCCGTGGGTGCTCGGGATAGGCAGTGATTAATTCGTCGATCGGTTTCTGCGCCGCCAGAATATCTTCGTCCGAAAAGTTGTCGATCGTTTGCCGCTGAGCCGTTTCGAGTTCGGACAGCCAAATCGTCTGCCGGGCGTACGAGTCACTGTTGGGGGTCACGGATTGCAGGCCACGGCGGATCAATCGCTGCGCGGTATCGAAGTCACCTCGACGAATGAGTTCACTAATCAGATCGGCGTCGCGATCACTACTGACTCGGGCCACAGGCGTTTGGTCGGCGTTCCCATAACGCTGCGGCAACGCGAGGGCCATGATCCACAAACAGTGCAAAGCGATCAGACGCATCATCATCATGGTTCGTCGTTCGCGGTAAACAGGACTCGGTCCGCGCCGGCGGCGCGTGCGGTGTCGTAAACCTTGATCGCATCGGACATTGCAATCGTGGGTTCGGGATCGACGATCACAGGCGGTTGAACTCCCAGCTTTAGAATCTCGCGAAGACGGGTTTCGAGCGTCTCGCTGCTCGCGACCGCTTGACCGTTCAGTTCAATCGTATTCCCCGTCGGCGAAGCGATCAGCCGAATGATGATTTCATCGAAAATCTCGACCGGCGGCGTGTCGGTCGATTCGTTGTTCGTACCGACGCTGGGCGGCTGGGCAATCGCACTGGGAAGATCAAACTCTGGCAGCTCGAAACTGCTGGTCCAGACAAAGAACACCAACAACAGAAACACGATATCGATCATCGGTGTCATTTCGACTTTCAGCGATCCTTGCAATCGTGATGACGGGATTTTCATCAGCGAGTCGCCTCGCGCACCGAGAACGTGACGTCAAAAATCCCCGCGAGCGCCGTTTCACGCAGGATCGGTTCGATGTATTGGTAATGCACCGATCCGTCGGTTCGCAATCGCACTGCGGCACTTGATCCGCTGCGAGCGGCATGGTCGACCAAAACCTGTTTCAGTTCGTCGATCGCGACCACGTTTCCGCCCACTCGCCATTGGGATTGGTCGTCGACGGTCACGGTCAACGCCGATCGATCGGGGTTCTCGGGCAAATAGGTGTTGGCGATTGGCAATTCGACGGGCAAATGAATCTCCTGGCGAGCCAGATGGCTGGATACCAAGAAAAAGATGATCAGCAAAAAGACAACGTCAATCATCGGCGTCATGTTGGCGCCGACCGGAGAAGCGTTGTTGGGATTGGGAACTCGCATAAACGTCAATGTAACGGACGCGGAGCGAGAAAATAATACGGCCTACCGCGGGGACGCTCGCTTGCGATACGCTATGTCGATGAATAACACGCTGACATTTCTGAAAAACTTTATTCGGCACCCGACTCAGGTGGGGGCGGTCGCCCCAAGCAGTCCGGGGTTGGTCAAAACGATGGTTGAGTGGTTTGATTGGGATTCCGCTCGCAACGTGGTCGAATTTGGCCCCGGAACCGGCGTCTTTACCGAAGGGATCGTCCAGCGGTTGCATCCCGATGCCAAGTTTTTTGCGATCGAGCGATCTGCCGAACTGGTGGCCGCGACGCGATCGCGATGTCCGTCGGTCACGGTCTACGAAGACAGCGTGACGAATGTCGTCGAGTTGTGTCGCCGCGAATCGATGCCTCATGTCGATGCGGTGATCTGTGGTCTGCCGTGGGCTTCGTTCTCGGATTCGCTGCAAGGCGAGATCATGGATTCGATGTTAGAGGTGTTACGCCCGGGCGGCCAATTTGCCACGTTTGCGTATTGGCAGGGTTTGGCATTGCCGGCAGGGCAACGTTTTTCGCTCGGTTAAAAAAGCGTTTCCGCAAGTGGGGCGAAGTCCAACGGTATGGCGAAATTTACCGCCCGCCTTCGTGTATCGATGCAAGCGAGCGTGATCGCAGTGTCGTTGGTCTATCGTCGTTGATCGCTCCGCGATCATTACGTTTTGAACCACTGTCGTTGATCGCTCCGCGATCATTACGTAATGACCGCGGGCAACCTGCGATTTATAAATTCTGAATGTCTGGCTCCCCTCGCTTCCGCCGGGCTTGTCCCGGTCGGAAATACGTGACTTCCATAACTCAATTACCGCACGTTCCGGAGCGGTCAACGACATTGTCTAACCGATGATCTGGTGGTAGCTCCACATGCAGATTCGCCAAGCGATGTAGATTAGTAGCGCCGTGTATAGCGTCACCACCACCGCCCAAAACCAACGTTCCGCGTTGGAGAAGGCTTTGTTCATCCACAGCAGCGGAATGCCCAACGCCCCCATCACCAGGAACAATATCGCCAACACGGCACCGCGGCTTTGAATCATGCGGTCGGACGATGATGTGGCTGGGGATGATTGCGGAGATGTCGACGCCGATGTCGATTGGGGACTCGGCGCAAGTTTCGCCTCGATCGGCGAGTCGTGCGGATCGGCATCGCTAGTCATTGCGGTGGCTGTAGCGGGTTAGGGGGATCGGTATTGGGTGCCGGTGTATTGCTGGCAGCGAGTCGTTGTTGGGCTTGCAGGACAAGCGGGCCAACGTTGCTGTTGTTGCCGTACAACTCGATAATCGAATACCAAATTTGGCGAGCCGTGACGACGTTGCCTCGCGAGTGTTCTCGTTCAGCTTCATCCAATTTTTCTTGAATGATCGTCGCTGCTTCGTCTTTGACAAACGAGCGATTCTCGATTGCCGCGATCTGACGACGGGCCAGATTGACGTAGGGACGGTATTTGGGATCGTCGCCGAGCAGCGTTTCCATGCTGCGGTATTTATCAAGCGCCGTAGAGGTGTCGCCGAACCGTTCGAATTGCTCGGCTTCAGCGTACAGCCGTTCTCCCTCGTTTTTTAGCGCCAGGTTCCGTTTCATCTTGACCGACAACGCATGCTCGGCCTGCATCATCTCGATTCGATCCACCTGCTCTTCCGCCCACGTCGTATGTTCGCCGTCGGGGAATTGGTTGATCATCGGTTTCAAGTAGTTGTTCTTTGCTTGGTTCATCGATGACTGCGTTTCTTGCGACAGCAGATCTTCGGCCCGCTTTCGCATTTGGTTTTCGTTCAGCGGCCACGCTACCCAACCGAGCATCAATAGCATCACGATCAACACGCCGATCAAGAACCACGACTTGTCGTGCCAGAGCGTGGCGTCTGGGAGCGTTTCCTTTGCTTCGTCGACCAATTCACGCCCGAGAAGCGAGCGAGCTTCGTCGCGTTCTTTTTGGTCGGTCACACT
Source organism: Rhodopirellula maiorica SM1 (assembly GCF_000346295.1). GTDB lineage: Bacteria > Planctomycetota > Planctomycetia > Pirellulales > Pirellulaceae > Novipirellula > Novipirellula maiorica. The sequence continues at coordinate 4,909 of NZ_ANOG01000915.1, forward strand.
CAGCGGGCTAAAGCCCGCCGACGCATGCTCGGCCACTCCGGTGCGTGACATCGAACGACGCCGCACTTCTGCCAAGGCGAGCTGGACCGCCGGGGCACCAAAGGGACGCTTTGCAGGATCCTTTTCCAATAGCTGGGTGATCAATTTGTCGAACCAAACCGGACAATCCAACACCAACGATGCAGGTGACGTCGGCGTTTGTTCGCGGACGTTTCGCGTCACCTCTTCGACGGTATCGCCTTGGACGGGCGGTCGTCCGGTGATTGCAAAATAGAGCGTCGCACCAAACGAATACAGGTCCGATTTGTGAGTGACCGATGTCGGGGCGTCGATCCACTCAGGCGGCCGAAAGGCGATCTCATGGGCCGTGGGGGGACGCGATGATTTGAAATTGGATTCAAAACGATCGATGCGAACATCCACCAGCAGTGGGCTGAGTCCCGCATACAAAATCTTGTCGGGGCCCAGCATCCCATAGATGATGTCACGTTCGTGCAGGTAGCAGAGGGCCGCGATGATCGGCTCAGCAAACTCGAGCACCGATTCCCATGGCAAACGGGTGCGTCGCTCGATCTGAGCCGCCAACGTCTCACCTTCGATAAGCTCGTACGCCAAGTAGGCCTCTTTGTCTTCGAACCCGCCGCCATAGCAGCGGGCGATGGCGGGATGTTGCAGCGTTTTTAGCGTTTCCCATTCAGTGGCAAACTGCGTGCGTGCTTCGGGCGTCGCCCCAAACGGTGACGAGAACACTTTGACGGCAACCGATTTGTGCTGCTGTACATGAATGGCACGCCACACCGAACTTTGTGACGGATGGTCACCCAGTTTTGCTTCGATCGCTAATGGGCCGAGTCGGCTGCGGGGCATTGGAGACTAGAGCTTGGAAATGAAGAACGAGAAAGAAACAAAGAGCCGGTTTCGGTTCGATTATAGTTTGCTTCGACGGGGCGCGGCTACGACGCGTCGATTTGGTCGATGAGGTGCGCGAAGAAGATTGCTTTGTCCGCTTCGTACTGTTGCAAATCTCCCTCGCCGCTTCGCCAACGTCGCACCTTGGCCTCTTCGAAATCGAGTGCCGACTCCGCATTTTGCCGTAGATAATCGCGAATGGAAACCGCTTGCGTCCAGGCAGGGGTGGATGTCTGCATTAAATAGACACAATGGGTCGGATCAGGCTGGTCAGGCGTAACATAGCGAGGCTTGGATAACATGATCGCGGCTCCCGCCCAATCCGGCGTTTCGCTGCGGCGGTAATTGAGGCCTTCGATCAGTAACGCAGCCGACTCCATCATCGCGATGTCGTTTACGCCTGCCAAAACATCGATCGTCGGACGGGCAATCAGACCTGAGATCGATGTGCTGCCGATATGGACCACGTCCACTACCCGGCCCTCGCACGACAGCAGGATACTGCTGCGAGTTTGCTCGAATTCTTGACGCCACCTTGGGTCAAAGTGCATCAAGCGGACGGGATGAGAGTCCATAACGAAAATGCCTTGATGAGTTCCTATCCGCAGCCGGAGATCCGTCGCTCTTAGAATGCTTCGTTTAACCGTTTGCCAATAGGCGTCCGCAAAACGGATGCGAGTACGTCGTCGGCCGAATGTGAAACGATTTAATCAACAAGCCGTCAAGCGTTTTGGTTTATGGTTGGTCGTCTTTCGGTCGGCGAAAGTGCACTCTCCAAACACTCTTTCGCGGAACGCAAGGCGATCCTGTTTCGACGACTTGCTCGACGCCTCGGGCCTGCATTGAATGTAGCGGAAGTTGGCGAAATAGGGATGCCACCAATAAAAAACCGGGCCAACGACTTGCTCGTTGGCCCGGTTCACGCGATTTACAGTCCAATCCAATTGATCAGCGGCTGATCAGCATTGCCACCTTGGAAGCTTCGATCTGCTTTTCAATCGATTCGACGTAGGCGGTATCCGCCGCACACATTCGCGAGAATGGCACGGTGCACTTTCTGCCGTTCGATTTCAACAGTCGGATGTTGGTCGTATTGATTTCGATCAAACGGCCGTCGGTGCGGAAGTTTCCGGTGTTGTCGATCCAGGTTCGCACGCGAGTATCGTCAAGCGAAGAAATGCGAACTGTGGTTTTCTCGGAAACAACAAGTTGGGACGAATCTTTGGCTTGCTCGGCTTTTCCGAATAAATCATCGATCGACGTGCCAGCCTCTTCGGTCTTTGGCTCGTCTTCGGTGGCGTCGCCGGGTTCGCCAAACAAGTCATCGATCGAATCGGACGCTGGTGCTGCATCATCCGACGGAGGTGTGTCGAACAATCCGTCCAGATCATCTGCAGGGGCGTCGGCGGGCATTTCGATCGCCGTGTCCTCAGTCGCGTCGGAGGTTTCGCCGAATAGATTGTCGATGCCGCCGTCGTCATCGGCCGGGGCGTCCGCCGGGGCCGCAGCGTCAGCCGGAGCCGCAGTGTCGCCGCCGAACAAATCATCCAGGCTGGTATCGTCAGCCGGTGGATCGGTCGCCGGTGCTTCCATCGCAGCCGCATCTTCGGCGGGCGTGTCCAACGCAGGTGCGTCGGAGCCAAACAGATCATCGAGGTTGGTGTCGGTGTCCGGAGTTTCGATTGCCGGAGCTTCGGCCGCAGGCGGTTCTACCGCAGGAGCCTCAT
>NZ_ANOG01000916.1 GCF_000346295.1 Rhodopirellula maiorica SM1
CCTTCGCCAGTGCCATCGCCACGGAAGTGCAGAATCGGATTCACCTGTTTACGGTTCAAACATTTGATCGTATCGCTTAACCGGCGTTTGGAATCCTGTTCTGCATGAGGCGGCAGCGGATCATCGATTCGTGCCGGCCAATCCTCTTCTTGAAACGCACTTAAGACGGCTTCCTGATTGTGCGCGGTCCACCTGAATTCTTTGACCGCCACGCCGTTGAACCGCAACTGCCGCCGTTGGGGATCCCAGGTAGGTATGAGAATCGTTTTTGGCATCGCGTCGTCCACCACGGAAGACATCGGCTGAGGGCCAGTCTCTCGCTTTTCAGCACAGCAGGGCGTGGCACCGTAGGGGGGCGCATTGCGAGGAGTGGCGTCGTTAGCGTGACCGTTACCATTCGTCGCGATCATGCAATATTGGCGGGCAAATTCAACGCCCAATTTTGTCAGCACAAAACAGGTACGCTCCGGAAACGTTAAGTCGCCCGTGGGCCGAAACGCGCGACCATCATCACGTTCTAGCGTAATTTCGCATTGATGCTCGACGTAATGGCTTCGCACCAGCCAACGAAAGTCGTTTAAGGTCAACCCATACGATATCAAACGATCAAGTTCAACGGCGAATTCCCAGTAGTCTCCGCTGGTCTGCTCGGCATACGCGACTGCTTCGAGCAAAGAAGTTAATCCGGGGCCAAATCGGTCGGGCAGAAAAGGATTGAGTGAACGGTGATCAGTGTGCACTTTGCCAACTCCAGCGGAATTCTCTGGTTCGCTATCTTCGGAGGATGTTGGATTCGCTTCTCAGCAAGCCCCCCCATCTAGTCCAGCCTAACGCCCCTCCGGTGCAACAACAATAGTCTCTAATTGTAAATTTCGTTAAATAATAGCGACAGCAGTTGTAAATATCGAAATCCGAAGTTTGCTCTTTCGCGTCGGAGACATTTCGGTTCGACAGCGACAGCGGAAATCAGGTCGCTTTAGCGGAAATTCAGCTAGTTTCACAGTTCCCGTACCATCAATGCGCAATTTAAGCGCATCTCCGGTGAATTGCTTGGGACACTCATCATTTGTCCAGTCGTCGGTGAGGTGGCGTCGCCAATCGCACGACCGCAATCGGCTGTCTGCGGGCATCGCGGTCGCATCGCACCAAGCAGAACGGCAGCGAGGTAGAAGTCGTTCCGACGATGAGCCGCCGTGCTGCGAGCCACGGTTCCGACCATCCACCGGTACCAAACGCGACGCAGTGAAGCAATTTTCGCGACAAGAAAAATTCGAATTGATTGTAGCGAAAGTTGCAGAGACTTTCGGCCACGCGAGTAAAACCAAAACTCTCTGCGAGTTTCGCTACGAAGCATTGCTTCATAGCGTTGGCCCAAACGGCTAAAGGGATTTCGCCCGATGATTCCTGACTGCTCAACAATATCCGCCGTTTCGTCCCCAAATGGACTGGTCGGCGTGACTAAAACGCTAGTGTATCGGTGATTTTGTGTGGCTGCATGATTGCGTTGATGTACGGGGTTGCTAAAGTGAGACTCCCTCCCGCAGACCCAATGGCTGAGTCTGCCAATGCATCATAATGCGTCTCCCTAGCTAAAGACGTATTTCCCCGCATTTCAGTTTCCTCGTATTTCATTGGAATCCGTTTATGTATGCCGCTTCGTCTCGTATGACTCTCGCCTTGGCTGCACTTTTAACCCTTTCGTTCGGTACACACGCGATGGCCGAAGACGCCGCGTGGACATCATTGTTCGACGGAAAGACGCTCGACGGTTGGCAGAAGGTTGGCAAAGAGAAAAGCGTTTGGGAAGTCAAAGACGGAGCAATCCAAGGGTCCGGTCCTCAATCGATGCTGGTCACCACCACGGGGCCTTACAAAAACTTTCGTTATCGTGCCGAAGTCAAAATCAACGATGGCGGCAACTCGGGTTTGTATTTCCGCACGACTGCGAAACCAGGCTTCTCGGACGGCTACGAAGCTCAAATCGATAGTACTCACACCGACCCGATCCGTACCGGATCGCTATACGGAATGTGCCATGTCTACAAACAACATGTCAAACCCGACACGTGGTTTACCTACGAAATCGAAGTGCGTGACGATGTCTGGCGTGGCCGCGAGATAACGCGGATCAAAATCACGGTCGATGGCAACGAATTGTACGAATTCCTCGATTTTGAAAAGACCTTCAAAGAAGGCTACTTTGCGTTCCAACAACATGATCCCGGCAGCAAAGTCAGCATCCGTAAGGTCGAAGTGCAGCCGCTGCCGTAATCACCCGGCTCGCATGCAAAAATCAACAAGCGTTTGCGGTCTGTCGCTTTATGCTCATGCCCCCTTCCTATCCGCAAACAAGCCAACCCGCAAACGAGCGTGTCTCTATCGGGCCGAGCGTCTCTATCGAGCAACGCTCCTTTTGTACTGAGCCACATTACCGCGACTTTGAATTTCATTCGACGTCAACGTCGAATGCGGGCTAGGCTCGGTCGTCCAGATTCATTTGCAAAGCGTTGGCGGCAAACCGGATGGTTGCATCAATGGTTCTCAAGTCGAGATTTCACTCGACATGATGGCGAAAAGCTGAAACTGCGTGAACTCTAACGTTTCCTCCCC
>NZ_ANOG01000917.1 GCF_000346295.1 Rhodopirellula maiorica SM1
CAAGCTGCCCGATCCGAGACTCCGGCTCGACGTGTCGCTGCAATGCAGAATCGTCGACCGTCGGCACCCAATATTGACATCGCAAAATTGGCTTGGAGCAACCGATGGCTACTAGTGATCGGTTTGATTGCCGGACTGGCCGGGGGCTACTTTCAATTTGTGCAGTCGCCGGCGATGTTTCGATCGGCGGCGAAAGTTCAAATCATCGAATCGTCGGCAAAGAACTTACCTGTCGAAGGTTTGGAGGGAGCATCGTCGTCTCGCTCGTTTACCGACGAAGCATTGGTGATGCGGAGCGAACATATCTTGAAACAGGCCGCTGAATTGGGCGAGCTTTCGACCACCCCTGAATTTGCGGGTTGGCCCGCCGAAAGTATTGCGGGGATGCTGGCGGGGTCGGAGTCTCTCTTGGTTGGCCCCGCACTTGAAACTGGCAACACAAGTGTCTTTCAAATTCAATATGACAGCACCAGTCGCGAAACCTCACAACGTGTGGTTCAAGCGGTCATCGACGCGTATGCCGCGCATCTGCAGGAACAATATCGCAATATTGGCAAAGAGACGATCAACTTGATCCAATCGGCTCGCGAAGACGTGTTAGAGAAATTGACGCGGATGGAGGAGGATTTCGCGACCTTCAAGAAAGAGTCGGGGTTGATCTATCGGGATGGGGTGACCACAAGCATTCACCGTGATAACGCCGATACGTATCTGAGCCAGCAACAAAATTTAATGATCCAGCGTGCTCAATTGAGCAGCACACTCGAAGCGACCCGTTTGGCTGTCAAAGAAGGTCGGCCCACCGAAGCAGTGTTGATGGCGCTGAGCCAATCTTCGACTGCGACGGATGGCAAGGATCTTCAGCGGCAATTTGCTAGCCAACAGAGCAGTCAAGAGATCGCTCGATTACGCGAGACGGCGCAGCTGACTCAGTCCGAGCGGATGCGTCAAGAGAAGTTGTTGCCGCTACAGCTTGAACGACAAGAATTGGAAGACAGCGTCGGTGCCGATCATCCAGCAATCAACACGATTGATAAACGAATTCGCGTGATCGAAGGAACGATCGAAGACGTCGCTCGATCCGAACAAGAGTTGATGAAGAAGTTGGAAACGGCGTGGGCCAACGCGGACGAACAATTGGGAGTTTCCGGTGACGAGCTGGATCCCGAGGCTCGTTTGAAGGCACGATTAGAGATCGGTGTCTTTGCGCTGAGGCAACGTTTACAATCGCTCGAAGAAGAAGCCAAGATCGTGGGCGAAGCCTACGAGCAAGAGATGGAAGCGGCTAAGAAAGAAAGTGCTGCGGAGATGCGTTCGGCCCAATTTGTTCGCGAGATTGGTCGTCAGCAAGAACTGTATGACCGCATCATGGAACGGCTGGACGAAGTCAATTTGATGAGCGAAGGAGCAGGGTTGAAGGTGTTTCCGCTGGATACCGCAAAGCCGGGGTATCAATTTGCTCCTTCGCTAATCAAGTCGTTGATCATGGGGGGATTCCTGGGTTGTATGTTCGTCGCCGGGATCGCGTTACTACGCGAGATTTCGGATCGGTCGTATCACAGTGCTCGCGAGATTGCCGAACACATTAATTTGCCAGTGATCGGACACGTTTCGTTTATGAAGCCAACGAAGGTTGCCGACGACGATCCCTATGCTTCCTTGGATTCACGGCTCTGTACGGCCAACAATGGCAAAGGGGCCAAGGCGGAAGCATTCCGCTCGATCCGGACGGCGATTTACTTTAGCAATCAAGCGGGTGATAACCATGTGTTACAGATCACCAGTCCGACTCCCGGGGACGGCAAATCGACCATTGCCGCGAATCTAGCGATTTCGATCGCTCAATCGGGACGCCGCGTGCTATTGATTGACGCGGACCTGCGTCGACCTCGCATCCAAAAATTGTTCGGGATGGAATGCGAACGCGGATTGGCGTGGGCGATCGAACAGTATGCCAGTGACGAGGGTGCCTCGGCCGATACTGATTCCGTACTGGACCAAGCAATTCATGAAACCGTGGTCCCCAATCTTTCGGTGATGTTATCCGGCGAACGTCCGAGCAATCCGGCGGAATTATTGTCGTCACGTTCTTTTGATCGATTGCTTGAGAAGCTGCGATCCAAGTATGACATGATTCTAATTGATACGCCGCCGCTCTTGGCGGTTAGCGATCCCAGTAATGTCGTCCCGCGTGCCGACGGCGTGGTGTTGGTGGTTCGACTTCGCAAAAATATCAAACCAGCGGTGGCTCAAGCGACCCGCATGCTGGAAACATTGGAAGCGAATGTACTGGGCGTGGTCGTCAACGGAGTGGGGAGCCGTCAAGCACGTAGTTATGGCAAATCGAGTGCCCGCGAGGGCTCGGAAAACTATGGTCACTCCTACAAATACGGTTACGGATACTCGTACGGGTACACCAACGATGGCGAGTATTCGGAGTACTACGAAGACGACGCTCCCAAATCCAAGTCGAAAGCAAAAGCATCGAGAGCGATGACCTAAGAAGCGAGTATTTCCTGTGCTCGCATCGTCATGCATCTCCCCGTAGCGAAAGTCGCCAAGACTTTTGTGGGATAGACTTCCAGTCTGTCGTCGTGCTGGAGAGGTGGCGCAGGGAGGTTGTCGACAAAAAGATGGGTGGCAAAAAGATAAGAAAAATCAATGTAGCGAAAGTCGCGAAGACTTTTGAAATGTGGGATAGGCTTCCAGCCTGTCATCGCGCTGATAATCCCCAAGGGTCCTCTGCAAGATCCACAGCGTAATGATCGCGGAGCGATCAACGACAATGCCGTTCGATTTAATCGTTTAACAGTCAGCCGAAGGCGTACTCGCGTCCGTTGGCGTACGCCTATCGGCTAACGGTTAAGCGAAGCATTCCAGAGTTAGACTAAATCAACGAGCCGTCAAGAATTTCGATCCATGGCCAGTGCCCTCCCGAAACTCTCGGCGAGTTTCGCTACAAATACTGCTCAGCGTTTGGCCACGGCCCTACTTGGCTGCTCAGTCATTGACGGGTTCGCTGATGCGGTCTTTGTAGCCGCGGAACGATGCTTGCATGATCTTTTCTTCGCTCCATTCGTTTCGATCAAACGAGTCGACCATCCGGCCAGCCGACATGACAGCGATGCGATCACATGTTTCGAACAATTCTTCTAAATCGCTGCTGACCACGACGATCGCTTTGCCTTGGATCGACAACGTTTCAAACAATTGATAGATCCGCTGCCGGGCTCCGGCATCAATACCGCGAGTCGGTTCGTCGAACAAAAAGACGTCGGCGTCGCGAACCAACCATTTTGCCACCGCTACCTTTTGTTGGTTCCCACCGCTCAGCGTGCCGACAAATTGATCAATGGACTCGCAACGTGTCGCCAGCGATTCTCGCATCGCTGTGGCAACTCGGTTCTCTTCGGCCTCGCGAGTCAGACCGACACGCGAAAATCGTCGCCACATACTGCTGAGTGTCGTATTAATGCGAATCGACTGCGTTAGCAGCAGTCCGTCCTGCTTTCGATCTTCGGTGACCATTGCCAACCCTGCCGCAACCGCCTCGCTCGGATGTCGGAATCGTCGCGGTGCGGCTTTGTTTCCTAGCGAATCGGCACCTAGATAGACGTGTCCATCCGTCGCAACATCGGCACCAAAAATCGCTCGCAGCAATTCGGTGCGGCCGGATCCCACCAAACCGGTGATGCCAAGTCGTTCGCCCCGCTGCACGGTGAAACTGACGTCCTGCACGATCCCCGACGTCATCGAATCGACTCGCATTGCCGTTTCGCCAGTCGTGTGGCAAACGTGGTCTCGCTTAGCTGATGATGTCGCTTCGCCGCTCATCAAATCGACCATCGCATCGGTGGTCAGCGACGATGTGGAATGAGTGCCCACCAACGCTCCATCACGTAGCACCGTAACTCGATCGCTCAGTCGTGCGACTTCGTCTAGCCGGTGGCTGATGTAGATGATCGCAACCCCTTCGTCTCGCAACTGTGTCAAGTGACCGAACAGTTGCTCGGATTCGCTGCCCGAGAGCGCCGCGGTCGGTTCGTCCAAGATCAACAGTTTGCACTCGCGTGCCAATGCAGCCGCGATCTCGACCATTTGTTGCCGTCCCACCCCCAGTGACCCGACCAACGCATCGGTCGCCACATCGGCCAACCCAAAGCGATCCAGGATCTGGCTGGCGGTACGATGCAATTTGCGCGAATCGATCGCTCCGAAGCGACGAGGCAACCGAGTCAATAGTAGGTTTTCGGCAACCGACAGCGTCGGAATTAGATTCAATTCCTGTTGTACGATCTCGACCCCATGTCGTTCCGCGACTTGCTTGTTCGATGGATCAAACGCGTGACCACCGAGTGTCATCTCGCCATCGGATCTTGGCACGAGCCCGCTGATGATTTTGCACAGCGTGCTTTTGCCCGCACCGTTGGCGCCCAACAGGGCATGGATTTCGCCCGCCCGCACCTCCAATGACACGTCACGCAATACCGTCACGCTGCCGTAGCGTTTGGTCAGACCGTCGACTTGCAGCAATGAATTCACAGGCTTTCCTTCGTCACCAAATCGACCGGTGTTTCGACATCCGCGGTCGCCGAGTAGGGTTCCTGCAGCTGCTTCAGCGCCGCCTCGATACCGAACACGGCTAACTGATCACCGTGTTGGTCGGCGGTCGCCAGGACTTTGCCCTGTTTGATTGCCTCTTGGATCGCCGTGATATTGTCAAAGCCGACGATCATCACTTCACCGTCGCGGCCGGCACTTTTTACCGCCGCGATTGCCCCCAAGGCCATTGAATCGTTGGCGGCCAAGATCGCCTTGATCTCGGGATGTTCGCTCAGCATTGACGACGCGATCGTGTTCGCCTTGCTCATCTCCCATTCGGCCGTTTGGCTGTCGACAATCTCGAGCCCAGCGTCTTGCATCGCGGCTTGAAAACCTTTTAATCGCTGCTGGGCGTTAAACGAAGTGCGAATGCCCTCCAGGATCGCCACCTTATCTCCCTTTTCCAGTTTTGCCGCTAGATGATCGCCGACTTTTTTGGCTCCCGCCATGTTATCGGGACCAACAAACGGAATCGTGATCTGTTCTTGCTCTAGCACATCGGCGTCCAATCGGTTGTCAATGTTGATCACGACGACGCCCGCTTGGGATGCGCGTCGCAGCGCAGGAACCAATGCTTTGGAATCGGCCGGAGCGATCACGATTGCATCCACACCGCTGGCGACCATCTCTTCGACTAGCGAGACTTGGCGACTAAGGTCACGTTCGTCCTTGATCCCGTTGACGACCAAGTCGTAGTCATCGGAGTGCTCGGCTTGATGCTCGGTCGCCCCATCGGCCATCGTCGAGAAGAATTCATTCGCCAGTGATTTCATGATCAAGGCAACGCGAGGTTTCTCGTTGTCGGTGCCCGCCGCCTGTTGATCCTCCGGCGTGGACGACGACGAGTTGCAACCCACCAACGTGAGCAACGACAGCAGTAAGATGAAATGACGAACGTTCATGGTTCTCTCTTTTAGCGTAATCAGTTAAATCAAAAAAATTGATGAATGGGCTGAGGTAAGTCTTGGTGCAACCAAGACAGGGTTCCATCGCGATTGCCTAAAATGTGCTATTCATAGTTCATGAATGCCTCTCCCCCACTCCCAACTCCCACTCCTCACTCCTTCACTCCCCCACTCCTTCACTCCCCCACTCCTTCACTCGCCCCTTCCCTCAATCATCGAACGCGTTCCCATACTAGGCTGTGCGCCGTGCCGCGATGCCGCGATCGCGCCCGCTGCACTTGCGAATCGCACTGCTTTGGCCAAGTCGTTGGTTTCGGCCCAGCGAACGCCCAAGGCGCCTGCGAACGCATCGCCTGCGGCAGTCGTGTCGACGGCGGTAATTTTGTGAGCCGTGAAATGGTGCAAGGTGTTGTTCGTGTACAGTACCGATCCGCGATCTCCCAGTGTGATCACCACATTTTTGCAGCCACGGCGGTGTAGCTCTTGAGCGGCATTGTTCGCATCTTCGATCGTTTCGACCGGTCGGCCCGTAATCGCAGCCGCCTCGGTCTCGTTGGGGCACACTAGATCGACGTCCAGTAGTTCATCGCTCCAGACTCGTGGTGCGGGCGCGGGGTCAAGGATGGTCCGGACGCCAGCTTGTTTTGCGATCGCAATGGTGGCCAATACCGCATCGAGCGGGATTTCAAGCTGCAGCAGCACCACGTCAGCCGTCTCGATTGCATTACGCTGCGATTCAATGTCTTGCTGCGTGACACGTCCATTGGCTCCTTGAACCAACATGATGGCGTTTTGCCCACTTGCTTCGACCGTCACGACGGCCAGTCCACTGGGGCAATCTTGGGTTTCCGACACACCGTCGCAATCGATGTCATGCAACCGTAAATTGTTTAGCAGAGTGCCGGCGAATGCATCGTCGCCGACTCGACCCACCATTCGCACATCGCTTCCCGCCAACGCAGCGGCGACCGCTTGGTTGGCTCCCTTGCCACCGCTGATCTCGGACGATGAAGATGCCGTGATCGTTTCGCCGGGACGAGCAAATCGGTCACAGCAAACGACTAAATCCATATTGATCGATCCGACCACCGTGATCTGCGGACGTTTCTGGTTCATCGTCCTGCCTCACAGATCGAGTCTCGGTTTACAAGTTGTACATTCATCGAGTGTTTCTTCGTTCGCGGACGCTTGCCGCTTCGTAGTTGTTGGATGATCAATTCGGCTGCCGTTCGTCCTAGGGCCGGAACGTCCTGTGCGATGGTCGTCAGCGGAACATTCATAAAATCGGCGAAAGGAATGTCGTCAAATGTCACGATCGACAAATCATTGGGAACACGCAGCCCCTTTTCCGAAATCACGCGAAGTGCCCCTAATGCGTTCGGCGTGCTGAAAGCGAAAAAGGCAGTGATGTTGGGATGCATGCTCAGTAGTTGTTTGGCCGATTCGTAGCCCGAGTGTTCACTAAAACTGTGGCCAGCGATCATCGATGAGTCCAATTGGAGGTCATGCTTTGCCAATGCATCGCGGAGACCTTCGATCCGCTGATCGTTCGGCAGTGTTCCCGGTAATCCTTGCAAAACGCCGATAGACCGGTGTCCATGCTCGAGTAGTAATTCCGTCGCCCGCTGAGCACCACAGCGATGATCCGAAGTGACTTGGACGAGTTTGCTTTTGGCGAATCCGCGATCGACCAGCACGACCGGCAATCCCGAGGCGTCGATCGCAGTCAGATGCTCATGTTGTCGACCGACGGGGCAGACGACCAGGGCTTCGATTTGCCGGCCGAGCAGTTGTTCGATCAATTTCTCTTCGTTCGCGGTTGTTTCGCGGCTGTCAGCCACGATTACTGAGTAGCCATCATGTTCCGTCGCCAGCGTGACTTCACGAGCGATCGAAGCAAAGAACGGGTTCGACAGGTCCGGCACCACCACTCCGACGAGTCCCGAGCGTTTTAGCCGCAGCGAACGAGCGACCTGGCTAGGGCGAAAGCCAAGTTTGGCTGCCGTCTTCTTGACCGTTTTCTCGGTCGCCTCACTGATCCGGTACTCACGAGCGCGACCGTTCAGCGAGCGTGAAGCGACAGAAACGCTCACCCCCGCTGCATTGGCCACATCTTGCAAAGTCACCGACATCCCGAGTCCCGCCTCAGTTTCATCTTCTAACCGTGGACACGCCGTAATGGACGAGGCAACGAGTCCCCGGTGACTATGTAGTGGACGAGGCCACGAGTCCCCGCAAACAGCGTCTACCAACGCGTCCTCGGCCGCCGCGAATCCCGCAAACCGTCCAATCACTACACGCATGTGCACAAACGATTGTGCCAGCTTACTCGTCGTTCCCACCCCCGTCAACCGTTCTCTATAGAGACATCTCCGCCCTTAGCAAGTGTGGGATAGGCTTCCAGCCTGTCATCGTGTCGGAGATCTGACGTAGTGAAACTGTCGGCAAAAAGATGGGTGGCAAAAAGATAAGAAGTATCAACGTAGCGAAAGTCGCCAAGACTTTTGGTGTGGGATAAGCTTCCAGCTTGTCGTCGTGTCGGAGAGCTGACGTAGGGAAATTGTCGGCAAAAAGATGGGTGACAAAAAGATAAGAAAAAAGTAGCGAAAGTCGCCAAGGCTTTTGGTGTATGTCGCTGATCGCTCCGCGATCAAAGCGTGACCCTGTGTTGAGGCAAAACAAAATAGATCGCTGGTAGGAAAATGGAGGTAGGAAAATAAAGCACACAACCGTAGCGAAAGTCGCCAA
>NZ_ANOG01000918.1 GCF_000346295.1 Rhodopirellula maiorica SM1
GGTCACGCAGCCCAACGGAGTCGTGTTGACGGTTGCTGATCTAGGCGTGGTTAAGGATGAATTCGCTGACGTGACCGCCACCGGTGAAATCAATGGCGAACCAGCCATGGTCGTGAACGTGGAACGCACCAAGAGCGAGGATTTGTTGGCGTTGGTGGATGCTGTCTACGATTACGTCGACGTCAAAGAGCTCCCCCAGGGCTATCGATTCGAGATTTGGGGCGACAGCAGCAAGGATGTGCGAGACCGTCTTTCGCTATTGCTGCGAAACGGTGCACAGGGATTGTTTCTTGTGTTCTTGGTACTCGCGTTGTTTCTCGAGATTCGGTTGGCAGTTTGGGTTGCTCTCGGGATTCCGATTTCAATTCTGGGTGCCGGAGCGATGTTGTCCTGGGGCGACCAAACGCTCAACATGCTAAGTCTGTTTTCGTTTTTGGTCGCATTGGGCATCGTCGTGGATGATGCGATTGTGATCGGCGAAAATATTTATTCGCACCAGCAGATGGGCAAATCGTTGTTGGATGCGGCGGTCGACGGAGCGACCGAAGTCTTGCCCAGTGTCGCTGCATCGGTGACGACCACCGTGATTGCGTTCTCGCCGATGTTTTTTGTGTCCGGAGTGATGGGCAAATTCATGGCGGTGATTCCGTTTGCCGTGATCGCGATGTTGCTGATCTCGCTGTGGGAAAGCACGTTTGTCTTGCCGTGTCACCTGGCTCATCGGCACCACGGCGTCTTTCGTCTGATTTCGGTCGTGATGTATCCGCTGCGACCATTTGGATTGTTGTTGGGATGGGCCAGTGTGCGAGCGACGCAGGGAATGGATTGGGTTTGCACTCGGTTTTATGTTCCCACCCTGAAATTCAGTCTGCGACATCCTCCGTTCATGATTGCGGTCGCGGTGGCGCTGTTTTTGGTGACGATCGGGATGGTCCGAGGCGGTATCGTCAAGAGTATCTTGTTCCCGAAATCGGATAACAATTTTTTACAAGCGACGATCGTCTTTCCGGACGGCACGTCGGCTTCGGAAACCGACCGGGCGACTCGGACGATGGAAGAAGCGATCCGGCGCGTCAGCGTCCGTGTGGCCGAACAGCGGGCTGTGGAGTCTGGAATTCCCGCCGAGAAGATCTACCCACTGACCGACGGCAAAGTGACCGGGCCAGTCCGGTTGACTTATCGCGAGAACGGAAAGATCACCAACACCCAAGGGCCGATGGGAGGAAACGGGGGCGGTGGCAGCCATCTAGGACAGGTCTTCGTCGAGCTGTTTGATACCGAAATTCGCGACATTCACAGCGATCTGTTGCTTTCGATGTGGCGTGAGGAAGTGGGCGAGTTCGCGGGGGCCGAGAAGGTCACTTACGGATCAGTCGGTGTTGGACCGAGCGGCAAACCGATCGAATTCAAACTGCTAGCCCAAAGCGAAAATGTCGACCAATTGTTGTCCGCGACCGAGGCGATCAAAACGCGGTTGGCGGATTTCACCGGCGTCTTTGACATCGCCGATGACAATACGCCGGGCAAATGGGAGTTCCAATTCAAAGTCAAAGATCGCGCGCTCGCCACCGGGGTGACGCCGATGGATCTGGGGGATACCGTTCGCAATGCTTACTTCGGCGCCGAGGTGATGCGATTGCAACGCGGCCGGCACGAGGTCAAATTGATGGTCCGGCATCCCGAAGAGGAACGCAACAGTTTGGTGAATTTTCGCGAAATCCGCGTGCGTACCGCCGATGGAAAACAGAGCCCGATTACCGAATTGGCCGATGTCGAACTGAAGCGAGGATTCTCGGAAATTAACCGCGTTGATCAGATGCGTTCGGTGACGGTATCGGCCGATTTGGACGAAACGACGGCCAATGCTGATTTGATCATCGGCGAATTGCAATCGGATTTTGTTCCTCAACTGTTAGAGCAATACCCAGCGGTATCGTTGCGGTGGGAAGGACAACGCGAACAGAGCAACGAGTCGGTGGGCAGTTTGATGGTCGGGTTTGCGATCGCAATCGTCTGCATGTTTGTCTTGTTGGTGCTGCAGTTCCGCAGTTACGTCCAGCCGCTATTGATTTTGGCCATCGTCCCGTTTGGAATGATCGGTGCGGTGTGGGGGCACGCCGTTCTCGGTTTGCCGTTGACGTTGTTCAGTATGTTTGGGCTCGTTGCACTTGCGGGAGTCGTCGTCAACGATTCGATCGTCTTGATCGACTTTATCAATTCGCGGGTCCGCGCCGGAGTGCCGCCGCGTGTCGCACTCGTCGAATCAGGCGAACGTCGATTCCGTCCGATCATGTTGACTAGTTTGACGACAATCGCTGGATTGTTGCCGCTGTTGACCGAAAGATCGTTCCAGGCCCAGTTGTTGATTCCGATGGCGGCGAGTTTGGCGTTTGGATTGATGTTAGCCACGTCGCTCGTGTTGTTGCTGATCCCTGTGTTCTATTTGATCTATATCTGGGTGATCGAGCATCTGGGATTTTCAGTCAGCGAAGATGAATAAACGCGGCGTATAAGTTTGTTTCAGTGGCATGTTTCGTCGCTTTTCGTAGCCTGGATCGCAGCGAAGCGATGATCCGGGATGGCGGCGGAGACGCACTCACATCACCATTGCTTCCTGCCGGATCTGCGTCGCTTTGGGCGATTTAATCCGGCCTGCAGTACCTCACGGGAGTTGCCGATTGGAACGGCCACATGCTCCGGCGGAAAGCCCTGCACACTCAGGGTGGGTCATATCCGCCTGGGTTCCAAGGATGGCAACGGAGAATACGCCATACCGCTTTAATGCTGCCTCGCAGTACCCCGTATTTGCGAATTGCTTCGATCGCATACTGGCTGCAGGTCGGGGTGAAGCGACAGTTTGGACCGATCATCGGGCTGATTGCCATCTGGTAAAATCGGATGGGGGCGAGTACCACAACGATGATCCAGCGGTGAATCGTTTTGAGCATGTCTAGGTCTTCGTTTGCGCGACCGCGGACTCGCTGCGACCGTCTCGAATATGCATCAACGCGGCGATGCTAACGACGGCAATCATTGCGGGCAGGATGAACAGGGAATAACCGGTTTTCAGTGTTTGGACCGAACCAAATTTCGTGGCCTCTGCGACCAGGATCGTCGTGTACGTGGCAAACAACAACAACATCACGGCACCTTCAAACCGCGACACCGTCGATTGGCTGATGAAGATAGGCCAGCAGATCAACGCGATCATCGCCATCACGGCCAGATCAAACCACAGCACCGGTGCCGTCACCGGCACCCCAGCGGGCGACAACACGGCGGCCGCCGGCAATACGATCATCAAATTAAACATGTTACTACCCACGGCGTTGCCGACCGCCAAATCACGTTGGCCCTTCATTGCGGCGACTACCGACGTCGCTAACTCAGGAAGTGAGGTCCCAATCGCGACAATGGTCAACCCGATGACAATCTCGCTGATCCCAAATTGAGTGGCAATTTTCACCGCCGAATCGACTAACAATTGGGCGCCTAAAACCAGCATTCCCAAACCGACCAGAATGTAAACGGCATTCAAAATGCCTTGCCCCAATGACAAGGTGGGATGGGCCAAGAAATCTGGATCCAATTCGATCGCACTCCGCCGCGACGCTTCTTCGCGCCGACCTTTGCGAATCATGTAAATCGTATAGAGAATAAATCCTAGAAACAGCAGGATGCCTTCGACACGGCTGATCGACCCATCATAGCCAGTCCCCCACACGGCCAACGACGATATGATCATCACTGGCACATCCAAACGAACCAATTGAGACGACACGGTCAGCGGAACAATCACGGCCGAGAGTCCCAGGATCAGCAAAATATTGCAGATGTTGCTGCCGATCACGTTGCCCAACGCGATTTCCGAATCCCCCTTCAAACTGGATACCGACGAAACAGCCAGCTCGGGAGCACTGGTTCCAAACGCGACCACGGTCAACCCAATGATCAAGGGCGACACGCCGGCAAACGCAGCAAGCGTCACCGAACCACGTACCAGCAGTTCTGCTCCGACTACAAGAATCACGAGTCCGACGAGAAGCAACACGTAGGTCATCTGGGAATCAATCTTTGCGTAACAAGAGGGGGCTGGTGGTTCAACATGACGATTCTATGCGGAAAGTGAGAATCGAGGAACACGCGTCGAACTACAGGAAATACCGTTCCATTCAGCGAGGAATTGCGGTTGTGAGGTTCCGATCCGGTTTGCATGAGGCATCAATTCCGGGCTCTATCCCCCTGTTGCGCCACTCTCCACTGCGGCTGACGCTACATACGTGTTGCAGTAAAATGAGCCGTTCGTCCGCAAGCAGCACCTAAGCAGGTAGGCAGGAGTCGTTCGGTCTTTTGAGCCGTTTTGTCGTGAGTGGGCTGTTGATTTAATGAAGTTTCCTGTGGCAAGGGGTGGCTGATGGACTACCTCGGCTGTCATTGGTGTATTCGACGGACTAGGAAGTCCATCGTACGACTAAATCAACAGCCTGCGAGCCACGGTCCCAACGCTCAACCGGAGCTAGCATTCAGATGGGGCACTGGATGTCACCCACTGGTTCCTGCCAACCTGCTAATCAACGCCGCTTGCGTTCTCTTTTTACATGCTCAAGCTACAAGGTGAATTTTGATGCGTTTGGTCTTTGCGTTGTTGATGGTCGGAATCGGGGCTTCGCTGGTCAGAGCGGAGGTGCAAACGAAAGAAGTCGTATATCAGGATGGCGACGTGACACTCGAAGGTTTTGTCGCTTGGGATCCGTCGGCGATTTCCGAACCTGTGCCGGGGATCTTGGTTGTCCATCAATGGATGGGGCAAACTGATTACGAACGAGGTCGATGCAAACAGTTGGCGGAATTGGGGTACGTCGCATTCGCACTGGACATTTACGGAAAGGGCAACCGACCGGCAAATCCTCAAGAAGCGGCAAAACTTTCGGGGACGTTCAAAAACGACTCGGCGTTGTACCGGAAACGTTTGAATTTGGGGCTGCAGCAACTGTTGTCACAAAAGGGCGTGGATGAAAAGCAAATTGCGGCGATCGGCTACTGCTTTGGCGGCAAGGGGGTGCTCGAGTTGGCTCGCAGCGGTGCCGATGTCGTCGGCGTCGTCAGCTTTCACGGAGCACTCGATTCGCCAAGTCCCGAAGATGGCGAAAATATCAAAGCCAAAGTGCTGATTTGTCACGGAGCTGATGATCCGTTTGTTCCCGAAGCCGACATCGATGCCATGAAGAAAGAGTTCAATGATGCGAATGTCGATTGGCAAATGATTTACTACTCCGGCGCCGTGCACTCGTTCACTCAGCCGATGGCGGGCAATGATAATTCCCGCGGCGCCGCCTACAACGCCAAAGCCGACCAACGATCTTGGGTTGCAATGAAGGCGTTTTTCGCTGAGTTGTTTGATTGAATCACGCGTTGAAATCGTGTCGCGAAAGTCGCCAAGGCTTTCGCGTCGCTCTTTTTTGCCAGCCCGCTATCGCGGCGTATAATTCGCGATAGATTGAGCGCCTTATCCTGCTTCGTTTTTCTCGAACCCAGAGTCAAATTTCCAACATGACCTACGTATTACTGTTGCTCGGCTTGGCCATCTTGGTTTTAGGAGCCGAACTGCTTGTGCGTGGGGCGGTGACGTTGGCAGAGGCGGCACGAATATCACCGTTGGTGATCGGTTTGACCGTCGTGGCGTTTGGCACGAGTGCGCCGGAGCTTGCCGTTTCTTCGGTATCCAGTTTGAAGGGGGACGCGGCGATCGCGTTGGGCAACGTCGTCGGCAGCAACATCTTCAACGTATTGTTGATCCTCGGCGTATCCGCCGTGATCGTTCCGCTATCGGTTTCGTCCCAGTTGGTTCGATTCGATGTGCCGATCATGATCGCCGCCTCCGTCGTGGTTTGGTTGGCAGCTAGCGACGGAACGGTTCAGCGTTGGGAAGGCGGCGGCATGCTCGTCGCGTTTCTGCTGTACACCGGCTGGCTAATTCGAGCTGGACGCAAAGAACCCCAACCAAACGACTCACAAACGGACTTCGCCGTTCCACCGGTTTCGTGGCGAAAGTGGATTGGGAATCTGGTCATGTTGTTGATCGGATTAGGGTTGTTGGTGGTTGGTGCCGATTTGTTAGTCGATTCGGCAACCGTCATCGCTCGCCAATTTGGTGTCAACGATTTGGTGATCGGTTTGACCATTGTCGCGGCGGGAACCTCGTTACCCGAGTTGGCGACCTCGATCGTCGCCGCGATTCGAGGCCAGCGTGACATCGCGGTTGGAAACATCGTCGGCAGCAACGTGTTCAATTTGCTGATGGTGTTGGCGACCGCGGCGGTGGTAGCGGCGGACGGCGTTCCAGTTGCCAATTCAGTGCTGTGGTTCGACCTTGCCGTGATGCTGGGTGTGGCCGTTCTCTGTTGGCCGATCTTTCTATCGCACGCGGTTGTGTCGCGGGCCGAAGGCATCGTCATGTTGTTGTTGTACCTGTTTTACAACGGACTATTGATCGGCGGAGTGATGCAATCACAGTGGGTGTCGACCGCAAAAAACTACCTCGTCTTCGCGGCAATGCCGCTGGTCTTGGTGGCCGTCAGTTACATCGCATGGAAACAGCACCGCCGCGAGTCACCGCGAGACGTGACGTGACGAGTGAGCCGGAGGCGTGG
>NZ_ANOG01000919.1 GCF_000346295.1 Rhodopirellula maiorica SM1
GCGAAGAATCGCAGTTCAGTATTGGTGTCGACCACGCTCGCGAACAAACCGTTGATTTGATCAAAAACGGCGTGCCCGGGATTCATTACTACGTGCTCAACAAATGTGACGCGGCCGAAAAAATGCTGGACGGGTTGGATTTGTGCTGCTCGTAGGCAATTTGTTCAGTCTCGGTTGTTTCGGACGATCTACAGTGGATCACGCGAAGTTATCCCGATCGGGATTGCAGCAATTAGCCGAGGGGCGTGGCAAAGCCGCGCACGCTTTGGAAGATAAACAGCGAGGCAAGAGTCTTTCCGTAAATTAGTCGCTTTGGCCAACGCGGTGTAGCATTTGTCCCCCGCGTTTTGCTGTGTTTTCATAACCCAACGCGTGAGTTTTGAGATTGCGCTGTTGGTCGTGATCCGGGCCAACGTCCGGGCCATTTGCGAGGAGTCGTCAATGGATCCGAGCAAACGACCGGGCCGTTGGGCCTATGGTTTATTGATTTTCTTGGACCCAGCCCGTTGGGCTGGGCTAGGTAAACTTCCGGGGCGTTGCCCTTTCGAGGTCGGGATGCTTCTTGGTTTCATGCCCGGTGGTTTTCAATTGGCTTGATTCGAAGCAAGCCGTACGCGGTCTATTCTTCAAGCACCATGATTTCGACTTTGCGGAAGTCACAGGGGTGGCTTTCGGATTGCAACGAGATTGTTCCGTCGCTCAATTGGATGCCGCCCTGTTTCTCGGCCAACTCTTTGGCATGAGCGTCCTTGGGGTCGAGTTGCGGCTTGTTGTATTGCAGTACCGTTTTGCCATCGATGATGTGCTTGATGACTTCGTTGCCTCGCACCTCGATCTCGACGGTCACCCAGTCGTCGCCGTGAAACGTGTCAGACGTCGAACTGGTGCAGTGCGGCGTAAACAATTTGCCGTCCTTCACCACGTTTGTCCCAGGTGTACAGAGGTTTGCATTGGTGCGAGGGTTCTTGCCATCGCCACCAAGCAATTGAACTTCGATCGAGACCGGAAAATCTTGGTCACGGCTCATTGTTTCAGGCTTTTCGCCATGAATCATGATGCCACTGTTGCGGAATGCCCATCCAGGGCCGCCACTGCATTGTTCACCCAGAAAACGATACTCGACACGGAATCGATAGTGCGAGAACGAATCTTTGTAAAATAGGTGCCCAAACGTTTCGTCAAACTTCTCGTAACCGTCGTAGCGAACTTTCAGTAGCCCCTCTTCGACCCTGAACGTGTTCTTCGCATTGTCGCCCAGTTCGTGATAACGGATTTTGGGCGTCCATCCTTCGAGGTTTTTGCCGTTAAACAACGAGACCCATTTTCCGGTTTCGGGCTTTGCTGCCGTTTCGGCGTCCGCAGGTTTCGTTTCCTCGGCGTGGAGCAACGAAAACGAGCAGAGGGCAACGCTTGCCGCGAAAAGGGTGCGATGGAACCGAGTGGGATTGAACATGATGGGCACTCACGCGGGAATAGAGTTGGGGAGTTTCGAATTCGCATTCATCATAATCGCAATCGTGCCGCGGTGACCATTGGACGCGCAGCCCAATGATTCGTTTAACGGGCGATCGATCGGGCGCAATCGTTTTTTTGCGGCATCCTCGGAATCAGCGGCCCCCCCCCGTGACTTGGCAGCCCGATTTGCGATTATGATGATGCCCCACGCTTACTGCCTATCCAATTTGCTTGCCGCTTCCCCCTGCCCCCACTGCACATGTCTGTTTCTGATTCTGCACCTTTGTATCTTGGCATCGATGTTGGCGGGACAGACGTCAAACTAGGTTTGGTGGATGACACATGCCGGATCGTGGCCACCGAGCGAACGGCGACTTGCACGCTGAAGACACCCGAAAAAGTGTTTCAGCACGCGATGGAGTTTGCTGCGGGGCATCCGATTGCGGGGGTGGGCTTGGCCGTTCCGGGGGTGCTCGATTCACGATTGTATGAGTTGCGTGAAGTCGTCAATCTCGACGGTTGGCTTGGCGTTCCTTTGCGAGACCAATTGGCCGAGGCCAGCGGATTGCCGTCGATGGTGGTCAACGATGCCAATGCGGCCGCCTACGCCGAACATGCCTCACGTTTGCTCGGGGTTCAATCGCTCGCGCTGATCACGCTAGGCACGGGGGTGGGGTGTGGAATGGTCGTCGTGGGGAATCCGCATGGCGGAGATCATGGATGTGCCGGCGAGCTAGGACACATCGCGGTCGACTTTTCCGACGATGCCCTGCCCTGCACTTGCGGAAGTCGTGGTCACTTGGAAACTTATGCAGGCGCGGGCGGCGTGATCGCCCGAATGGTTCAATTGAGCGGTGAAGATCCCGATGGGCTGACGCCGCGTCGGATTGCCGATCGAGCCGAGGCTGGTGACGCAATTTGCCAAAAAGTGATCTCCGATACGGCGTGCTATGTCGGGCGTGCGATTGGCATGTTGGGGCAAGTGGCCGATCCGGCGGTCGTGCTGCTGGGCGGCGCGATGACCTTCGGCGGACTGGAAACGGAAACCGGGCGACGGTTTCTTGCGGACGTTCAAAAAAGCGTAAAAGAGACCACGTTGGTTCAGGTCGGCGGAAACATGAAAATCGAATTCGCCACGCTCGGTAACCAAGCGGGCATGATCGGTGCCGCTATGGTGGCGCGGGATCAGTCATCGTTATCGGCATTCAAAAAATAAGTTCAATCATCACGGAAACCTTCATGGACACGATCGCCAACAATACGTCCCGCGAAAAAATCCCCTGCCGCGTGTTTGCCAAGGCGTCCGACGCCAGTATCGCGGCGGCCAATGAAATCGCCGCGTTGATTCGCTCGCGTGCGGCAGCCGGACAGTCATGTGTGCTGGGATTGGCGACCGGTTCGTCACCGACGCGTGTCTACGAGGAACTGGTTCGCCTGCATCGCGACGAGGGGCTCTCGTTTGCCAACGTCATCGTCTTCAGCCTCGACGAATACTATCCAATGCAACCGGACGAACTGCAAAGCAACGCTCGGTTTCTGCATGAATATTTGACCGACCTGGTCGATATCGATCCGGCGAATATCCACTTTCCCGATGGCTCGATCGAAAAGTCACAAGTGGCTCAGTTCTGTGCCGCTTACGAGGCCAAGATTGTCGAGGCGGGCGGGATCGATCTGCAGATTCTAGGACTCAGCCGAATCGGTCATATCGGTTGCAACGAACCCGGTAGCGAGCGAACCACGCGAACGCGGATGATCACGCTGGACCGAGTCACACGAATCGATGCGGCCAGCAATTTTTTTGGTGCCGAAAACGTTCCGCGTCATGCCTTGACCATGGGCGTGGGGACGATTCTCGAGTCGAAGCGAATCTTTTTGCTCGGATTCGGCGAAGGCAAGGCGTCGATCATTTTGCAAACTGTCGAACAGGAAGAAACGCCGGCCATCCCCGCTTCGTTTTTGCAAGGACACGAGCGAGCCGAGGTGTTTCTAGACGAAGCGGCCGCTTCGGGGCTGACCCGCTTTGACACGCCGTGGTTGGTTGGCCCGATTGATTGGGACAATGCGACAACGCGAAGAGCGGTCATCTCGTTGGCGACACGGCTGGGCAAAGCCATATTGAAATTGACCGAAGCCGATTACAACGAAGCTGGCTTCCAAGACTTGTTGGCCAATCACGGCAGCGCGTACGACATCAATCTGCGGGTGTTCCGGCATCTGCAGTCCACGATCACCGGTTGGCCTGGCGGGAAACCGGCGCACGCGAAACAGGTCGGCGATCGGCCGGGGCACCGCGACGACATTTTCCCAAAACGAGTCATCGTTTTTTCGCCTCATCCCGACGACGATGTGATCTCGATGGGAGGAACGCTGATCCGCTTGGTCGATCAAGGACACGACACGCATATTGCCTATCAGACCTCGGGCAATATCGCAGTGTTTGACCAGGACGCGATTCGCTTTGCCGAGTTCGCGGGCGATTTTTGTCGTGAGTTTCAAATTCATGCCGATGGGCTCGAACAGTTGGAAGATCATGTCGACGAGTTCCTGCGAAAGAAGAAATCCGGGCAGGTCGACAGCGATGAAATCCAGCGAATCAAGGGGCTGATTCGTCGCGGCGAGGCACGTGAGGGTGCTCGCTGTTGTGGCGTCAAAGACGAAAATCTGCACTTTCTGAATCTGCCGTTTTATCAAACCGGCCGAGTCAAAAAGGCCCCACTGAGTGACGAGGATATTCGCATCACCGTTGACTTGCTGCGAAAAATCGAGCCTCACCAAATCTATGCCGCGGGTGATTTGTCGGATCCGCATGGTACTCATCGTGTTTGTTTGAGCGCGATCCTGCAGGCGTGCCAACAGTGTAGCAATGATCCTTGGTACGAAGCTTGCGCGGTATGGTTGTACCGTGGTGCGTGGCAAGAATGGGCACCGGAGGATATCGAGATGGCAGTTCCGCTCAGCCCACAAGAGGTCGAACGAAAACGAGTCGCGATTTTCAAACACGAATCTCAGAAAGATCGGGCCTTGTTTCCCGGTTCGGATATGCGTGAATTTTGGCAGCGAGCCGAAGCACGTAACGCCGACACCGCCCAACGCTATGACATGCTGGGGTTGGCCGAATACGCCGCGATCGAAGGATTTGTCCGCTGGGATGGTAAGACGGGCATCGAACTGTAACGCTGCATGACTCGGCGTCCGGTTGGGCGTTTGTTTGGGGCTTACGTGTTGAGGCGTGATCGGCGAAAATGAATCGCCAGCGATCTCACTGTCTTAGGCTGTCCATACCTGTCCGTTTTTTCATTGATCGATCTTATGACGACTTCTCAAATTCATCTTCTTTCGTCGCTTTCGGTGGTTGATATCGACGGGGCTGACGCGGCTGCGATTTTGCATAATTTGACCACCAACAACGTCAAATCACTCGACGTGGGCCAGGGTTGCGAAAGTTTTGTGACCGATGTACGTGGCAAAACGCTCGGACACTTTCATGTTTTTCGCCGCGAGAATGGGTTTCGTTTGATCGGAGCCCCGGGCGTGGCCGAGAAACGACCATCAGAAACCTTCGCCGCTCACGCCGATCGCTACACCATTCGTGAAGACGCCGTCGTGACGATCCGTGAAGACGAGTTTGTCGGCTTTCTGTTCTCGAGTTTACCGTCGGCACCTCACGAAGATCCGCTGACGTGGTGGGAAGGGTCAATCGGTGATATTGCCGGTGATACCTATCGCGTGCGTTGGTTCAACGACGCCAGTTGGATGGTGTTGATCGCCCGCAGCGAATTGGATGCGGCGATGGCCAGTATCAACGAAGGATTGACCACGCCGCTTGGCGACGAGGCCTCGTTTCATCATGCTCGCACGGCTGCCGGATATCCTTGGTATGGGATCGACATCGATGATTCGAATTTGCCGCAGGAAATCAATCGCGACGAATACGCGATCTCGTTTACCAAAGGATGTTATCTAGGCCAAGAAACGGTCGCACGATTGGATGCATTGGGCCAGGTGCAAAAGAAGCGAGTGCGGTTGTCGATCGAAGGGACGCTGCCCGAGCCGGGGACGACACTTCAGTCTGACGGTAAAACCGTGGTACGGTTGACCAGTGTGACGAAGGTGGATGACCGGCATGGTTTGGCGATCGGGTTCGCACGACGCACTCATTTTGACCCCGGCGCGACCGCCACCTACGAAGGCTGTGTCGCTACTGTGATTGAGTAACACGTGATCGAGTGACGCTAGATCGAGTGACGTATAATCGAGTGGCGTAGGATCCGGCACGCTGCTTGTCGTGTACCTTCGATTGCCCTGCTCGTTTGCTCTCAGCGGTGCAAACGGATCGTTCCCGCATTGAACACGTCGATATTGGGAATGTTCCACTGGATCTCGGACTTGTCATCGAAGGCATATTTGCCGCCGAGTTGATCGCCAACCTGGGTGCGAGTCAGCGTGTCAAACTCGCTCCACACCAACGTGATCACATATTGTCCGGCCGGTGCACCGTCGCCAAGGCTGTAGGTCGATATTTGAAAGCTACCGTCGGCAGAAGTGATTCCCGAAGAGATCGCTGCACTGCCGGTTTTGGGATGTAGTCTCAGCACGACTCCTTCGGCCGGTTCGTCGTCAACAAGCACGACGCCCATAATTTTCACCATGTCGTCACGGACATTCGATTCGCTGCACCCTGAGCTGCAAACCCCGGAGCCGCAAACCAGGGTGATGAGGCTACATACAACCCATCCTGAATGAGCACTACTGAACGGATTCAATGATTTCACCGGCGCGACGAGTAATGTGGGCAGAGATGATTTTGGGATCGGTCGATGCGGTAAAGAATCGAACCGAGCCGTCGGCGAAGACAAAATAGCATCCTCCGACGTGAAAACTGTGGAATCCGAATCCTCGTGCGTTGGTGCAGTTGATCGCGCAGGGGCCGGGTTGGGGTGGCCACGAGAGTCCTCCCTGCAATGAACCTTGCAGCCAGTGTTCGCCATTGACCAAATCGCCCCATCCGCCTCCTTCGGTTCCGATTAGGTTTGCGGTTGCCAGCGGATCTTCGCGACCGCCGCTGAACACAACAGGGCCTCCGGTACGTTCGCCGATCAAAAAGGTATTGGACAACCCGTCGAGGATCCCTGCAAAGCTGCCGTCTTGATCGCCGCCGAACACCGTGCTGACGACCTGCATCGCCCCTTCGCGATTGGCTAATAAATGATTGCCGTACGCGTGTTTGGCGTAGGTTCCGGCCACGCCGGTGCTTGGACAATAATCGGCCGGCGCAATATCGGACGCGGTGAACGGCAGTCCTGCGGGAACCGCATTGAAGGTGTATTTGCGATCCGCCGGGTTTCCCGGTGTCGAGGGGCACACATAACCGGCGATGGGGGTTTGCACCAAGGCGACGTTGTGAGGACTCAGTTGGTCCACCGGCAACGTTTCGTGATCATATTCGTCGTAGATTGCTTGTTGTTCGAGGTATGGCAAAAGCGTCACACCCCAGGGTTTGCCGTTGAATGCGTCGGGCGGCGTGTCCAACCACCAAGCCCGCGGCAACATGTTGAATGCGGCGTGATAGTTGGCGATTCCCAAACCAATCTGTTTCAAATGGTTGCTGCACGACATTCGCCGCGATGCTTCGCGCGCTGCCTGAACCGCCGGCAGCAAGAGTCCCACCAGTACTCCGATAATTGCGATGACGACTAGCAATTCCACTAGCGTGAATCCGTCGTCACGCTTGCTGCCGCGTTTATAGCGTTTATGTCCCATGTGCTTATTTAACACGAGACGACCGTTAGCGCTTTGCATAAATGTTGTCCTGAGGATCAAGAGTCGGAGTTTCGTCGAGATCCGGAGAGGGAATATTCCAACGATAGATCCGTGAATTATCACCGTTGTTGTAACCAATGATCATTTGGGTGGCATCGTGATTTAACCGGATGGCGTCACAATAAGTGTCCCAATAGTTGCTCTTCCAAACCGCCAGCGTGCCAAGTTGCAATTGTTTGTCCATGTCCCAGAATTGAAGGCTGCCGCTGTCGGTCATCATCAGCAGTCGATGATTCGTCAAGAAGTGAATCGCCGAGGGACGCATTGCAAATTCGCCAGAAAAAGTAACGCCATGCAGCATCGCATGCTGCTTCCTCGTTTTGATGTCGATCGACGACAGCGATCCATCTTCCCATCCCACGACGATTCGCTTGCCGTTGGGGGTGAATGCGACACAACAGGCACGCTCAAAACTGGTCTTCCAGCGTTGGGATCCACGGCTAGGCAAATGGATGACTTCGAGTTCATTTCCGGTTACGAAGGCGAGTTGTTGGTCGTCCGACGAGTAGGCAACGCAGTGCGTTCCCGATTCGTTGGGGCGTGAAAGCATTGGTTTCAATGTCGATTCGTTCAAATCAAACACTTGCAACATGTCGACTCTACCGCCGACCACCAAGTACCGTCCTGAGGGCGAGAAGCTGAGACGATTATACGAGTCGTTGGATTCGAACATCGGAAGCTGAGCTGTTTTCCGTATCGGATTCTCGCTCTGCCATCGCGTCCACGTGCTCAACAAACCACCCAGGTCTGTCGTCGCGATCATTCGGTCGTCGGCCGACATTGCAATCGCACTGATTGCTCGTTCACTTTTCCAAAGGTCGCGATAGACAACCGGCGTGGGCACCCCCGAGGTGGACTTGGCAACGTCACCGCGTTTCGGCAATTCCGCGTATTGCAGCAGATTGGCGATGTTTTCGGGACCATACGTCAGCACCAATGCGTGCTGGAAATCAGAGGTAAACGCGGTTCCTGAATGGTGCAGCGGCGATGGCGGCCGGCTGAACAATTCGTGTCCGAGTCGATCGGGCGAAAATCGCTCGACTCTACCATCAAGCCCTGTCGTAACTAGCGAATCGGACGACAAAAACTCCACATCCGTCATCCGCCCTCCCGAACCCGACACAAACGTCGAGGAAGCAAACGCGGCCGAGCTCTGCTGGTCGGCATCCGTGTCGGTCTGTTTAAACCACTCGACTCCAGCGCGAAAATCGGCAACCGCCAACGATGATGCATCGTCGGAAAACGCGATCGCCATCGGTTCGGATTGTGTGGGGATCCAGAATGGAGTCGCCGATTCGCCCGGTTGGGGATCAATCGGAGCAATTCCAACTCCGTTTTCCTGGCGTACCGTGTAGGCGACCCAATCTCGTTTCTCGCAGCACTCCAGCTGCAACACGCCGCCGCGAGTGTCGGCTTCACGCAATAGTTGGCCCGTCTCGGCGTCATAGAAACGCAGCTTGGCGACATCGCGTTCGCCGGTCACGATGGTTTTTCCATCCGGCGTCAAGCCAACGCTCTCGTTACGGATTTCGGATGGGATGTCGATCGATTGGCTCCGCTTGAACGACCATGATTTGATACCGTTATAGCGACATCCCGAAACCAGCGTGTCTCCCGCGACTCGAATCGATTCGATCGTGGTGGGGTGCAAATGAAAGGCTCGAAGTGTTTCGCCGGTGTTGGGGTCAATGCTGATGACACCGCGGTGACCAAACGGCCACATCGGACCGGGAATCGCCAAACTGCCATCGGGCATCGCAGCAATCGCGGTGCTTTGGCCGTTGAACCCTGATAGCTGGCGGCGTTTGGTTTCGGTTGCGATGTCCCAAAACATCAGCACGCCATCGTCACCGGTGGTGACCACCGTTTGTTTGTCGGGCAGGATCGCCAATTCACGTGCTGGTTTTGCATGGCGTCCCCACAATGCATACTTAGCACTCACCTCGCCATCGAGCAGCGACCATTCGGTACTTCGCAAATCGGGTTCACCGTCGCGGGGGAGGTGCAGATTCAGCAAACGTCTCGCTTCGCCATATTGCCCGCGATTGAACATCTGGTACGCCAACGACAGATCGCTGTCGTAGTGCAACGCACGCAGCCGAGACTTGGACTGATCCGCGTAATGAAGTGCCGATTGCAATTGCAGCGTTTGCTCGCGGCTTTCGATCGCATAGCGGCGTTGATTTAACGCAAACATGCACAAACTGGCGATACCAAACCACACACCGATCATCGCGACCGAGGCGAGCGAGGCGATCATAGGATTTCGCTGAGCCCAACGCATCGTGCGGCCAACACGACCAATCGGGCGAGCCGATGTAGGCCGCCGCTCGGCAACACGAATCAAGTCATCGTAGAGTTCGCCCGCATCGTGGTAGCGACGGTAGGGTTTCTTTTCTAAACACCGCTGGACCACCGCACTCAAGTCTCGCGAGATCGTCGGACGGATGTCCCGAGGCGGCGGCGGATCGTGCTCCATCACTCGCCGGATCGTTGACATCTGACTGGCGGCAGCAAACGGTGAGACACCGGTTAACAGCTCGTACAGAATCACGCCCAGCGAGTAGACATCCGAGTGCGCACCATGCGTATCGATGCTGCCACATGCTTGTTCGGGCGACATGTACGGAGCGCTGCCGACCGGGGTGCCGATCATCGTTTCGCGGACGTCCGACAACGAACGCGCCATGCCAAAATCGGTCAAATTTGCAAACGGTCGCCCCTGTTCGTCCTTGCTGATGATGATATTGGACGGTTTGATGTCGCGATGCATCAGGTCTCGCTCGTGGGCCACTTTCAATCCGCTGGCGATCTGGATGACGATCGAAACCGCTGTATCAATCGAAACCAAATGGTTTTGCTGGTGCATCCATTGGTCGAGCGTCGGGCCCGGACAGTATTCCGATACGATGTACGCCTTCTTCGGCGTCAGCACCGCATCCAAAATAGGAATCAGATTCGGATGGCTTAAGCCCGCAGCAATTTCGGCTTCTCGCTGGAACCGGCGAGTGCTGAGCTGATCGGTTGCCAGATTGAATTTGGGAAACTTAATCGCAACTTCACGATTTAAACCAATGTCGTGAGCCAGCCAAACCCGGCCAAACGTCCCCTCACCAAGCTGTTTGATCATGCGAAAGTGATCAATGCACTCCCCTGTGGAGGGGCTTAGGCTCTCTGCCAAAACGCTCGAATTGCGAGCGACGGTTTTTCGCAGTTTGCTTCTCGAGCCTCGCTTCACACCCGTGGTGGAACGAATTGGCAATGCAGACGGAGCTGTGGGGGGCAAGTCTTGGTGTTTTCTCATTGAAATTCCTTTCGTGCCGAGAGGAAGTTCATCTCGCAATCGGTGGCATCACTGCAATCGTATTCATCATCAAGTTGTCATTTGTACGATGCGGTAGCCGGATTATAACGTCTCGTTCGCCGTCGAGGGAACTGTAAACCCGCTGGTGGACTGGAATTTGTTTACCGGATCGTCGATGCGGCGCACGACGGGCCGTAGCGGCATCCGGTGCAGTTTGGCTGACCCCCTGTTTTCGGGCGCTGATCAGCACCTTAGCCCTTGGTTTGTGCGGCGTGCATTGGGCATCGCAACGCGGTCAGGGTTCGCGAGAAGCTCGATGAATTCGCGTTGGCGAATTTGCTGGTTCTGACGAGAACGGCAGGAACGGTCGAAACGGCGATCCGGTGGTAACGGTTGTAACGATTGCTAGGGTTGTTTGTTGCCAATGAAAGTGGTGCGAGGACACCCATTCGAGTGAGATGTCGTTACAACCGTTAAAGTCGGTATGTATGGAACGTCCCTACCAACAGGTCACCCCAAACGTAATCTTTTATCTTGCCCGCCATCTTTACGTAGGTAACTGTTCACCCGTAGTCGATGAAGTTTGTGCATCAGGATTCGTCTCGCTTGTGCGTTAAGTCTGCTCAATCGAAACAACTTCCATCTTGCGTAGTGCGTTACGCAGTGGAACCGAAGCAAATCGGTCATGGGAAGACGGTTGTGACGAACCAAACGGATTTTGATGCCGGGCTAGTTGCTAGTGCGCTGGTCCAGGAAAGCTACGTCCAAATCCCGTATTGTTACCGTGGAGATTAGAAGATGAAAAGGTTATTGTTGCCTACGTTGACGATCCTGTCGATCGTTTTCGGGGTGAACTCAGCTAGCGCTGCCTATTGTGGCGCAGTCAGCTATGAAGGCTGTAGCAGCTGTGGAAGCACAGTTGTCGAAGGAAGCGTTGCCGAAGGTGCAGTCGCTGGTGACGGAGCCATCGTTGATAACGGTGCCGTTGCTGGTGGTACTTACACCGTCATGCGCAACGTAAGCGAAACGGTTTACGAGCAAGTCGAAGAGACTCGTTACCGCACTCGCAATGAAACTTACTACGAAGATCAAGAAGTGACCGGCAGCCGCATGGTTCCTGTCACGACGACTCGTGAAGTTCAATACACTGTGAACGTTCCTCACGTTGAAAATCGTACCAAGACGATCAACTACACCGTGATGAAGCCCGTTCACGAAACTCGCACGCGAGTGATCAACTACACGGTGCGCAAGCCTGTTTACGAAAAGCACACCAAGACGATCAACTACACGGTCATGAAGCCTGTGTACGAGACTCACCAAAAGGTGATCAACTACACCGTGCGTAAGCCTGTGTGGGAAACTCGCACTAAGACAGTAAATTACACTGTCATGAACCCTGTGCGTGAAAACCACAGCAAGACCATCAACTACACCGTGATGGTACCTGTTCGTGAGCAAAAATCGCGTACGATCAACTACACGGTCTACAACACCGTGAAAGAGCAACGCGTTCGCACTGAGAACTACAGCGTTGTCGTTCCTCAGCAGTACACCAAGACCATCCAGGTCAAAGGTGGTCACTGGGACACCGTTACTGAAACGATCCCTGGCAAAATGATGCGTCGTACCGTTCGTGAGCCCGGAACTTGGACTTACGATCCTGCGACTTGCCGCTGCGTATACTGCCCAGGCGAATGCCGCGTAGAATGCGTTCAAGGTTGCCCAACGACTTGCACCAAGCGAGTTTGGGTTCCAACTTGCGAAACCAAGGAAGTAACTTGCACCAAGTACGTTCGTGAGTGCCGTACTCGCGAAGTGCCTTACACCGTGTGCAAGCGAGTTCCTGAGTGCCGCACCAAGGTTTGCAACTACACTGTTTGCAAAATGGTTCCTGAGTGCCGCAGCAAAGTTGTCAACTGGACGACTTGCAAGATGGTTCCAGAATGCCGATCGAAAGAAGTTTGCTACAAAGTCTGCAAGATGGTTTGCGAAAACCGTCAAAA
>NZ_ANOG01000920.1 GCF_000346295.1 Rhodopirellula maiorica SM1
CGTGCACATAACTGGTATTGCTGCAAAACCTAAAGACCGGAAAGATCCGGCGAAAGTCTGTTACTCCGCCTGCAAGCTTGCTGAAATTTGGATGCATGATTGCCGACGGCACCCTCCCCCTCCCAAGACTCTATGAGATGGAATGTTTTGGCATGAAGGATCTTCCTCGCTCCGTACGACCTCTTCGATGCAAAGCCCGCGTCGCACGCGTGGTTGATTTGCTTCACAAGCTGAAAAGCCCGTTTTCAAACTCCGATCGCACGGTATCGATTGCCGCAGCCCGCATCGCCACAGGCTTATTCGTCAGTGGATGGCTTGCAGTTCAACCTGCCGCCGCCGCGACGCCTTCGGCGAAAGACGCTTTGCAATTGAAACCGGTTCAAGCCGACGTCGATTATGAATTGGTCGAGCCGGCCGACGTGGCAAATTGCACCGTGACTGATTTGGAATACAACGATTGGTCCGGTTGGGAAGTGCGGTCCGGTGATGGCACGTTGCTTCGCCGTTTTGCCGATACCAACGGCGACAATAAGGTCGACTTGTGGTGTTATTTCAAGTTTGGTGTCGAGGTTTACCGCGATATTGACCGTGATTTTAACACCAAAGCGGATCAGTACCGCTGGCTCGGTACCGCGGGAACTCGCTGGGGAGTCGATGAAAACGAAGATGGTAAAATCGATTCCTGGAAACAAATCTCGCCCGAAGAGGTGACCGCCGAAGTCGTTGCGGCATTGGCCGATCGCGATTCCGCTCGCTTTGCTCGGCTGCTGGCCACCGGCAAGGACCTCGAATCCATTGGGCTGGGCAGCGACACCGTTCGTCGCTTGGCCAGCAAAGCGACCCGTGCTGCAAAAGACTTTTCGGACTTTGCCAAACGTCAAAAAGCGGTTGGACGCGACGCGAAATGGGTCCAGTTTGCTGCGGCCACCCCAGGCGTTGTTCCAAGTGGAACCGATGAATCGACCTCGGATATCACCGTGTACGAAAACGCGGTTGCCATGTTCGAAGACACCACCGGCAACGGACAATTGTTGGTTGGCACGATTATTCGCGTCAACGATACCTGGCGAATCGTCGATTTGCCTTCGGTGGGCGAAGGTGGTGATGCGGTGGCTCAGTCGTCCGGCAATTTCTTCACTCCTGGCGGTATGGCTCAATCCGCTGCCTCGCTTGACTCGGGGCTGGGAGCTCAATCACAACAATTGGTCACCGACCTCGAAGAGATCGATCGCAAACTTGCCTCGACAAGTAACCCCAAGGACTTGGCGAAGCTTCACGAAGCTCGCGCTCAATTGGTTTCGCGATTGATCAAATCGACCACCAATCCAAGCGAGCAAGATGCATGGACTCGCCAATTGGTGGACACCGTCAGCATGGCGACCCAAAGTGGCGTTTATCCCGACGGAATCAAACAGCTGCAAGCGATCGCTCGCTCCCTTGGGGACAACAACGAATCGCTAAAAGCCTATGCCGAATACATGATGATTGGTGCCCAATACGCACAGCGTCAAACCCCGGATGCTGATTTTGCCGAGGTGCAAAAATGGTACTTGGAAACGCTCACGGAGTTCGTCGATCGCTATCCGCGGATGCCTGAATCGGCTCAGGCGATGTTGCAATTAGCACTCAGCAAAGAGTTCGAAGACAAAGAAAAAGACGCGTTGGGCTACTACAAAAAAGTGGCGTCAGCGTTCCCCGGCACTGATACGGCCGAGAAAGCCGAAGGCGCCGTTCGCCGACTCGAGTCGGTCGGCAAGGTGATCGATTTGCAAGGAAATTCGATCGATGGCAAGCCATTCCGTCTGTCGCAATTGCGTGGCCGTCCCGTTGTGCTGCATTACTGGGCGACTTGGTGCGAACCATGTAAACAGGACATGAAATTGCTGCGGGCGCTACAGGCTCGCTACCAGAAAGCGGGGTTGGTATTGGTCGGTGTCAACGTCGACGCGACCAGCGAAATGGCCAAGGGATTCTTGAAGCAGAACCCGTTACCATGGATCCAATTGTTCGACGACGGAGGGCTCGAATCGAGCGATTTGGCCAAGACATTTGGGGTTCAAACGCTGCCGACGATGATGTTGATCGACGAACGAGGCCGCGTGGTTCGTCACAACGTTCGTGCTGCCGAACTGGAATCGGAACTCGATAAGTTGGCTAAGTAAGCGACTCGATTCTGCCTCACGATCGAGGGGAAAATCGAAATTGATCTCGCGTAGTAATCGAGTTTCGTCTCGTTCCAGACGACTAAAATGACATCCTCAAAGCCGCCTGAATCTCGTTTGCAGATTCAGGTGGCTTTTTTCGTTCACGATATTTTTTCTCGTAACAACACTTCCTTGGATGTTTCAGGTTTAATGATGCATAAGTCGAGCGATTGGCTTTCGCAGCGGCCAATCCTTCTCAAATCCGCGTTTCGTAGATTGAGCAACTTGTTTGCGAACATGCTGCGCAAGACGTCGGTGCAAGCTTTTCTTTGAAGTCACTTTTGTAATGGGCAGCGGTCACGATGGCTAAACGAGATGAACTTCTTCGTCGTTTGAAACAGGCCGATCGGCGGCGCGGTCGACGCCCGACAAGCAACACCGCTTCGCAGAATTCGGGACGTCAACCCGCTACGGCCAATGAGTCTGCGAACCAGCCGGATGTGACGGCCCTAATCGTTGCGGAAGTTTTGGCGTTCACTCGTTCGGACCGCAGTTGTCATGATCCACAAGTCGTTTCCGCCCTGCGTGCCGTGTTACGAGGGTCATCTCCCGCAGCGGATTCGGCGCGTCGTTTATGCGACCAATTACAACGGATTGCCGACCGATCCGACGTCAAACTCCGGGATTTTCGCAGCGCCGTTAAAGGGCTTGCCGAGCAAGCGATGCAGTTTGATCGCGACGCTGAGGGTGAGGACCGTTTTATCAATTACTTGGCGGTGTTAATTGAATAACGCTTGATTCAGTAGCATAAGGATCAACGCCAACGAGCAAATCGAAAACGCTCTGCACACGGAAGAGCCCACGACAAAAAGAAATCATGAATCGAACTCCAATTCAAAATCCGTATCTCGCGTCGTCTGCTTCTGAGAGCACCAGCGGCAATCAAGTTGACTTAAAAGCTCATCTTCGCACCAGCCAGATTATCGCGTTCGCTTTGATTCAGGGCGTATTGTTCATTACCGCCATCATGGGTTACCTGAGCATCGTGTCCGGCGATGGAGGGCCCGCTGACGGACCGCCCGCCGATCCGGCCGCTGACAATGACATGATGATGCTGGCCATCGGCGCGGTAGCTGCTTTTGGCGGTTGTTTTGCATCGTTTGTCGCCAACAAGATGTTCAAAGCGATGGCGATTCGGCAATTCGCATCAACGGGGGAAGAAGTTGATGTGCCGGTGCAGGAATCGATGAAGATCACCTCGGGAATAAGCGAGTTGTTAGCGACATCTCAAACGCGGATGATCGTCGGCATGGCACTGGCTGAAGGAGCCGCGGTGATCAACGCGGTCCTGATGATGTTGGACGGGAACTTGATCCATCTGGTGATGATCGGATTCTGTCTCGTCGCGATGGCGGTCCAGTTTCCAACGCTACAGAAAAAACTGGATCTCATCGATTTCGCCGCCCGCGCGTCACGAGATCGCGTCTAAGTTGCCTCGACCGCAGCGATAGCGAAATTCCGGCAGACAGCAGTGGGGANAACCGGAGCTCTG
>NZ_ANOG01000921.1 GCF_000346295.1 Rhodopirellula maiorica SM1
ACCACAAGTCGCTTCACACGTTGGACGATGCGGAGTTGATCGAGGATGTTGACGAGCTATTTGGCGGAATTCCTGACAATATCCGCGCCGATGCCGACGCTTTGGGCTTCTTTGTGCGTGCTTTAAGGCACGATTTGGCGATTTTTGAGAGTTACGTGCACCCGTCTGGCGACGAAATGCTATCGGTCCCGATTACCGCGATTTGCGGCACGGATGACCGCGCGATCGACTTGGCGGACATGCAGGGATGGAACCGGATCACGTCGGCCGCATTTCGGCTGCGAGCGATCCAAGGCGACCATTTTGCCCCGCTGCAGCGGATCGGCGAAGTGCTGGAGATTGCCACCTGGGACCTGTGACCGGGTTGACCGGCACGCGGGCCGATGCGACAGTCTTCTATTGGCGAATCGTCCTCTTTTGCGTCGCCGGTTTTGCGATCTCGTTGCCACTCCCTCTAACCCGTGCTGAATACCCGTGCCAGACCTCGTTCCCGTTCGTAATGCCCTCATCAGCGTCAGTGACAAAATGGGCCTAGCCGATTTTGCAATTGGCCTTCAAAACGCGGGCGTCACCATCTACAGCACTGGTGGCACACGCAAGCATCTCGAGGAATCGGGCGTCAGCGTCGAAGACGTCGCTGACTACACGGGATTCCCGGAAATGATGGACGGTCGCGTGAAGACTCTGCACCCCAAGATTTTCGGCGGCATCCTCGGCATCCGCGATCGCGACGATCACGTCGACAGCATGGAAGAGCACGACATGGTCCCCTTTGACCTTGTCGTCGTGAACCTGTATCCGTTCGCAGCGACCGCTGCTCGCCCCGGTGCGACCCGCGAAGAATGTGTCGAGCAGATCGACATCGGTGGCCCCAGCCTCGTGCGTGCCGCCGCCAAGAACCACGCTCACGTCGCGATCTGTACCAGTTCGGAGCAATACGGTGACCTGCTTGAGCAAATTGAATCCGGCGGATCGACGTTGGCCCAGCGTCGTAAGCTTGCTGGCGAAGCGTTCGAGCACACAGCGTCTTACGACCGCGCGATCGCCGATTACATGCAAGGCGAAACGTTGACAGGCGAAT
Source organism: Rhodopirellula maiorica SM1 (assembly GCF_000346295.1). Classification (GTDB taxonomy): domain Bacteria; phylum Planctomycetota; class Planctomycetia; order Pirellulales; family Pirellulaceae; genus Novipirellula; species Novipirellula maiorica. The sequence continues at coordinate 1,082 of NZ_ANOG01000921.1, forward strand.
TCCCCTCGTCGCTGCACTTCTCGCTCAAACGCAAAGCCCAACTCCGTTACGGCGAGAACCCTCATCAACGGGCCGCCTTGTACGTCGATCCATCAGTTCGGTCGGTCAACCTCGTCTCGGCTCGCCAGCTCAACGGCAAAGAGTTGTCCTACAACAATCTGTTGGACCTAGACGCCGCACTGGAAATCGTCCGTGGCTTTGCTCAACCGGCTGCATCGGTGATCAAGCACAACAACCCGTGTGGTGCCGCAACCGATGCCAAAATCGCTCGGGCGTGCCGCAAAGCACTCGCCGGTGACCCGCTGAGTGCCTTTGGTAGTGTGCTGGGATTCAACCGCACCGTTGACATGGAAACCGCCGAGATGCTGTGCGAGCCAGGCTTGTTCATCGAAGCCATCGTCGCGCCTGATTTCGAAGCCGGTGCGGTCGGCCTGCTAACGACAAAGCCTCGCTGGAAAGAAAACGTGCGACTGATGCAAGTCGGTCGACTTGATGACGGTCCGGCAGCATTCCAGCGACGCTTCATCAGCGGCGGTATGCTGATCCAAGACGCCGATCGTTTGACCAGCGTCCCGCTGCAATGGAAAACGGTCACCGAAACGCAGGTTGCTGACGAGTTGTGGGACGATGTCTCCTTTGCTTGGGAAATGGTCCGGCACGTCAAGAGCAACGCGATCGTGTTAGCTAAAGACACCTCATTGATTGGTGTCGGTGCGGGTCAAATGAGCCGCGTCGACAGTGTTGAAATTGCCATCGACAAAGCAGGCGACCGTGCCAGCGGGTCGGTGTTGGCGTCCGATGCGTTCTTCCCTTTCCCCGATTCAATCGAATCGGCTGCCGAAGCCGGTGTCGTCGCGGTCATCCAACCGGGTGGATCGCGACGTGATTCCGAAGTGATCGATGCTTGTAACAAGCATGGGTTGCCGCTGGTTCTCACAGGACGTCGACATTTCAAACACTGATGAATGTCCTTGATAAAATTTTGGTCGAGACTCGCAAAACGATTCTCGCCGACAAAGCCAAGCGATCCACAGCCGAGCTTGAAGCGGCGATTGCCGATCTGCCACCGTGCCGCGATTTTCATGCTGCATTGGCAGCCGGTGACGCGGTTCAATTGATCGCCGAGGTCAAACGGGCGAGTCCTTCGGCCGGTCTGATACGTGAGGATTTTGATCCGGTTCGCATTGCGTCATGCTATGAAAATGCCGGTGCGGCATGCATCAGCGTTTTGACGGACGCACCGTTTTTTCAAGGATCGCTGGACTACCTGCGCGACGTTCGTGCGGCGATTGAGCTTCCGATCCTGCGAAAAGATTTCATCGTTGATCGCTACCAATTGTTACAAGCACGTGACGCGGGTGCAGACTGCGTGCTGTTGATCGCCGAGTGCCTATCGGCTAGCGACCTGCTCGAGCTGCATCAGCAAGCAGTGGAACTTGGTTTGCAAACGTTGATCGAACTGTTTGAACCGCAATACTTGGACGCCGTTTTGGCGACGGGTACTTCGCTGGTCGGCATCAACAACCGTGACTTAAAAACCTTTCACACCGATTTGGAGCATACTGTGCGAATGTGCGAGTCGATTCCGCGTGATCGGCTGGTAGTGGGTGAAAGCGGAATTCGCACGCATGATGACGTGTTACATCTTGGCGATGCAGGCGTGAAAGCGGTCTTAGTGGGCGAATCGCTAATGCGTCAGGACGATATCGAGGCCGCCACGCGTCAACTACTCGGCAAATAAGCCGCAATATCCAGCTCCTCACACCGCCAATTTCAGCCGGGGACAGTTTCTTCAGCCGGGGACAGAGCCATTTCTGTCGAGACCATTACTGTCTTCTGGGGATCATTGATCTGGGGGCCGTTCCTCTGGGGACGACCGTTCCTTTGGGGACAGAGCCCATTTTGTGGGGGCGGACCGTTCATGTGGGGACAGCGGGGACTGCCTCGAGGACAGGGAGCTCTAGTTGGGGACAGAGCTCATGGAGCTCTAGTTGGGGACAGAGCTCATGGAGCTCTAGTTGGGGACAGAGCTCATTGTTGCCACACCCACAAATAGCCCTTTTCGGGGGCTTCGCGAGGGGACAGACTTCGTGTGGTTGCTCTCCATAATCGTTCATCTGGGGACAGAGCTCTTTCTGTGGGGGTTGACTTTTGATCAGGTCAGGCAAAGGATTGAACATTGGTCGGTTGCCCCATGCCTGCTACCTTTTTGTGAGGTGTGATGATGTCACGCTTGGCCCGCTCGGAAGTCTTTGATCCCGACGAAGTCGCCATTGCTCACGTCTGTAGTCGGACCGTCCGCCGGTGCTTCTTGATGGGCGATGATCCAATCACCGGCAAAAACTTTGACCATCGCAAAAAGTGGATCGAACAACACCTGATGCAATTCGCAGGCGCATTCGGAATAGATCTACTCGGGCTAGCTTTGCTATCGAATCATGT
>NZ_ANOG01000922.1 GCF_000346295.1 Rhodopirellula maiorica SM1
TTCGTGCAGCCGGGCTGCGAATTGCGGCTCCCAGCGTTTCAGGATCAGTGGCCCAAACAACAATGCAGCATCGAAATCAACATCGGCATAAGCGGGATCGTTGGGCGTCGAAGTATCCTGCGTGGCCACCTTCGCTCGTCGCAGCGAAATCACGGCATAAGGCCAATGTCCCCAAGCGATCTGTTCGTCGCACAAATGAAACCCATTTCGCAACCCCCAGCTGCGGACGAGTTCGTGTTGCCGGTTCGGTTGCAAGACAACGTGATGGGGAACGCGATCTGGGAAGGCGTCGAGGATTTTGACCATGCTTTCGGCCCCCATTCCACAGATACTCAAACTGCTCAGTTCGCCCGGATGGATCACCGCCAAGCCATCACCGAAGCGGACTTGCGCGGCCAAACCCTTTAACGCCCGACATGAATTCTCGTACGGCTGCGATTTGTTTTCGACCGCAATCCCTTGGGCAATTCGCTTGCTTCTCAGCAGCGATACCAGCAATCCCCCATGATCCGAACCGATGTCTCCGTGAACGACCGACTCGTCACCGCGTGGATTGATCAGGGATGCGACGGTTCGCAATCGAATGTCTAATTTCGGCATAACAATGAGGACGCTCAGTCGCCGTCCAGCAGATTGCCGAGCGAGCCGAGGATCGATCCTTCACCTTTTCCTGACGGACCTGCGTTGGCGACGATGCGTTCAGACAATCGTCGCATTGGCAAACTTTGCAACCACACCCGACCGTGGCCTCGCAGCGTGGCCAGGAACAAGCCTTCACCGCCGAGAAACATGCTTTTCAGATTTCCTGCACGTTCGATGTTGTATTCCATGTGCGGTTCGAACGCGACCAAGCAACCGGTGTCCACACGCAGCGTCTCGCCGTGCAGTTCACGTTCGATGATCGTTCCACCAGCATGGATAAACGCCAACCCGTCGCCGACCAGCTTTTGCATGATGAAACCTTCGCCGCCGAACAATCCCGTTCCAATTTTTTTGTTGAACGCGATGGTGACCTGGGTCCCAAACGCTGCGCATAAAAACGCATCCTTTTGACAGATCAGGTCGTTGCCGGGAATCGTGGCGAGATCGATGGGAATAATCTTGCCCGGATAGGGGGCCGCAAACGCCACGTGACTCTTGCCCGCACCGGTGTGGGTAAAGTGGGTCATGAACAGCGATTCGCCCGTCATCGCTCGCTTGCCGACATTCATCATTTTGCCAAAGAAACCGGTATCGGGTTCCGACCCGTCGCCCATCTTGGCTTCGAACTGGATGCCTTCTTCCATGTACGTCATCGCGCCGGCTTCGGCGATCACGGTTTCGCCCGGATCCAATTCAACGATCACCATCTGCATATCGTTGCCGACGATTTCATAATCCACCTCGTGGCTGCGACGATTGGCACCGCCACCACCACCATAGCCCGGTCGTGTCATGTTTTGAGCTCCTGCGGCGACGGGAAAAGCGCTAACAGGGGCGTCCTCGATCACATCGACCGGCTCGGCCAAAGCAGGAACCTGTAGCACCGCCGCGCAAGACGGGCATTTGACTCGTTTTCCGGCATAGGTTTCAGGAATTGCCAATTTCTTTCCGCATTGGCAGTTGAGATTGAGGGTCATGGGAGTGCTCTGGCAAAATCGGCAGGGGATGTGGATGCGGCTCGTTTCTTGATCTCGTGTTGTCGCAGGACACCCGCCGGCTTCTGCAGCAAATCGAGGATCGAAAAGGGCATGCTATTTATATCGTAAGATATCATCCCGGGGGGCGCCACCCAGCAGGTCACCCGCTATGATCCGACCGGCACACACTGACGTCGACACGCTTTCCCTCTTCCACCTTTCTATGGCGAAACGAAAACCTGAGATCCGGATGCGTACCTTTGGGATCTACACCCAATGGGATGCGGATTCCAAAGAGCTACCTCGATTTTGCAAATCAACCACCTCCGTACCAGCGGAAGTGGGCGTTGAATTTGGCTTTGTTGTCAACATTAAAAACGCCAAGAATCAATCGCTGCGTTATTGCATCGACCATCCAGGAATCTTGGATGACGACGGCAATCGAAGGCCCCCGTTTGATGGGGAGGTGTACGTCAAGCAAAACGATTGGAATTTTTACCTTGGTGACACGATCTGGGAACCGATCGAAGACAAGTTAGGGCTGTGGCAGTTGACGCTCGAGTTGGATGACAAGATTGTCGCGGAAAAAACGTTTGAACTCTATCGCGACGCACCCACTACGGAATATACCCTCGATCCACCGAGCGAGGGTGACTGATTCCGCGATCACGTTCCCGCTGCGAAGTAAGACCGTCGGTTCGCGGATCAATCCCAGCTGAGACTGCCTGCGGATTGGTACTCGGTCACACGCGTTTCGAAAAAGTTTTTCTCTTTCGCCAAGTCCATCGTCTCGCTCATCCAGGGAAATGGATTGGATGATCCGTACTGCATCGGCAACCCAATTCGTTCCAGACGACGATCGGCGATGTATTGGACGTAGTCGCGGAACAGGTCGTGATTGAGTCCCAGGATCCCCGTGGGCAAACAATCGCGAGCATAGTCCAGTTCCAATTCGACTGCTTGCTTGACTCGGTCGATCATCGCGTGTTGAAACGATTCGGTCCACAAATCAGGGTTCTCGGCCTTGATGCCGTTGATTAAGTCGATTCCAAAATTCAGATGAATCGTCTCATCTCGCAAAATGTATTGGAATTGTTCTCCGATCCCGGTCATGAGGTTCCGTCGGTGAAACGACAACATCATCACAAAACCGGTGTAAAAGAATACGCCTTCCATGATCAAGTAATAGCCGATCAAATTTTTCAGGAACGCCTGAGCTCCTTCGTCCGTTGAGGTTGTGAAGTGAGGGTCGAGCACTTCGGCAGTCAACTCGGTTTCAAACGCGTCCTTGCGAGCGATCGAGGGGACTTCGTGGTACATGTTGAACACTTCGCCTTCGTCCAGCCCAAGGCTATCGACGACGTACAAAAAGGTGTGCGAATGAACCGCTTCTTCGAACGCTTGTCGCAACAAGTATTGGCGACACTCGGCATTGGTAACGTGTTTAAAAATCGCCAGCACGAGATTGTTGCCGACCAGACTTTCGGCGGTCGAAAAGAACCCCAGATTTCGCATGATTACGCGACGTTCGGCGTCACTCAATCGATCGCTTCGCCACGTTTCGATGTCCTTGGTCATCGGCACTTCGGTTGGCATCCAGTGATTGGCACATCCATTTTGGTAGTGTTCCCACGCCCAATTGTATTTCAACGGCATTAATTGGTTGACATCCACTTGGCTGCAGTTGATCAAACGCTTTTCGTTCGCGGCAAAACGGTTGGCTTGAACTCGAGTGGTTTCAGAAGCGGTCATGGCCTACATCCTTGGGTCGGTAGGAATGGGAATCGTGGATCGAGAGCGAAGCCAAGCGGCTAAGCTAAGACGAGTGTTACAAATGATTGGGCCTTCGATCAGCTCGTCATTTTTGTTGAAGTGGGTTGCTTGGAACGGGCCGTTTCGCTGTGGTAAATCAAAACCGCCCAAATCCGTCAGCACAAAATGGTCGCCACTGTTTTCGACCCGGACAAATGCACGGGCAATGCCAGGGGTGTGAACCACGCGGAAACCACGTTCGAGCCAATTGACGTAAAACAGCATGTTGTCGCATTCGTTCGTGCACCGCTATTGGCACGCCTCGCAATCAGGATCGTCGATTGAACAAGTCGGTGCAGCTGCGGTCGTGGCCATGCGGTCGACGCGGATCTGGCCCGATTGGCTCGCCGATTTCATCCAACGCGGTTGGATGCCGTGTCGATTGACATCGACGGTCGACTTTTCCACTTGTGTTGCCGCCAATGACCGCAGGTAATACGTTGTTTTCAAGCCGCGTTGCCAAGCTAGGTGGTACATCGCATCAATCGATTTTCCGCTTGGTTTGGCCAAATACAAATTCAGCGATTGGCCTTGGTCAATCCATTTTTGGCGCCGCGAGGCCGCTTCGATTAACCATTTCGGCTCGATTTCCATCGCGGTAGCAAACAACTGCTTTATTTCCTCGGGGATTCGCTGAATGTCCGCCAGCGATCCATCGTGATATTTCAGCGCGTCCAGCATGGCAGCGTCCCACAAACCTTGTTCGGTCAACGCATCGACAAGGGGTTCGTTAATTTGAGTGAACTCGCCCGACAGGTTGCTCTTGGCGTAGAGCAGTTTATAGGTCGGTTCAATCGACTGAGTCACGCCGATGATCGTCGAGATGGTTGCGGTGGGGGCGATCGCTAGGCAATTGCTGTTTCGCATGCCGTTTTTGGCAATTGCATCACGAACGACTTGCCAATCCATCGTGGTCGATCGGTCGACGTCCACCGCAGTGTCGCGTTCTTGTTGCAACAGTTCAATCGTGTCGATCGGCAGCAGGCCGCGGTCCCATTTTGACCCGTCGTACGATTCGTAACGACCTCGCTCGGCCGCCAATTGGCTAGACGCTAATAGGGCAAAGTAGCTGATCGCTTCCATGCTGCGATCGGCGAATTCGACCGCTTCGTCACTGGCGATCGCGATCTGTAATCGATGCAGTGCATCTTGGTACCCCATCATTCCAAGACCCACCGGGCGGTGGCGAAGGTTTGCATTGCGCGCTTCGGCCGTGGGGTAAAAATTGATGTCGATCACGTTGTCCAGCATCCGCATCGCAGTGGTGATCGTCGCTTTGAGCAACCCGTGGTCCAAACGACCATCGACAATATGAGCCGCCAAATTGACGCTGCCCAGATTGCAAACCGCCGTTTCATCCTCGCTAGTGTTCAGCAAAATTTCGGTGCATAGGTTGCTGCTGTGCACAACGCCCACGTGGTCTTGCGGGCTGCGGATGTTTGACGGATCTTTAAACGTCACCCACGGATGGCCCGTTTCAAACGTACGCGTCAGCAGTTTTCGCCATAATTCGGTTGCCGAAACCTGACGATGTTGTTTCATTTTTCCCGCAGCGGCCATTTTTTCGTAGTGCTCGTATCGCTCGCGAAAACGACGGCCGTAGGTGTCGTGCAGATCGCTTGCTTCATCGGGACTAAACAGCGTCCAAGTCCCGTTTTCACGAACCCGCTCCATGAACAGATCGGGAATCCAGGCGGCGGTGTGCATGTCGTGCGTCCGACGCCGGTCATCGCCAGTGTTCTTTCTCAGATCCAAGAACTCTTCGAAATCAAGATGCCATGGTTCCAGATACGCACAAACGGCTCCCTTTCGTTTGCCGCCCTGGTTTACTGCCACTGCCGCATCGTTGACGATCTTTAGAAACGGGATCACTCCTTGGCTCGTGCCGTTGGTGCCTTTGATCAGCGATCCGGTGGCGCGAACACTCGTCCAATCGTTGCCCAGCCCGCCGGCCCATTTCGAAAGCATCGCGTTGTCGCCAATGCTTTTGAAAATGTGGGCCAAATCGTCTTGCACCGTCGTCAAGTAACAACTGCTTAGCTGCGGATGCTGTGTCCCCGAGTTGAATAGCGTCGGGGTGGCACTGGTGAATCGGAACGACGAAAGCAGTTGATAGAACTCGATCGCTCGATCGGTTCGCTGATCCTCATCTTCGCGAAGTGCCAAACCCATCGCGACTCGCATCCAGAAATATTGCGGCGTTTCGATGCGGCGTCCGTCCACATGCAACAAGTAGCGGTCGTAAATTGTTTGCACGCCGAGATAGCGAAACAATTTGTCTCGTTCGGGCAGCAGTGCGTCGGCGATTTTCGGAAGAGCGAAACTCCGAAGTTGTTCGGATAATCGTCCGCAGCGAATTCCTTCGATCACGTAATGTTCAAAACGATCGCGATAGACGGCGGTGAAGTCCTCGTCAATTTGGGTTAAACC
>NZ_ANOG01000923.1 GCF_000346295.1 Rhodopirellula maiorica SM1
ACACGACTCAACCGGACGGCTCGCGCCGTGCCGCTACCAAAATAGTTGGCATTGGGCGAACGGCCCCTGGTCATCCAAAACAGCAACTTTGAACGACCGACCGCTATTTCCGAGTGCCAGCACGGAAAAGCAGGAACGCGCCAGCACCGAGCACGCAGAGGATCATGGCAATAATGAGAATCTCAAAAAATCCAGGCATGATTGTCTTCCTAGAGGTTGATTTCAGTTTTCGCAAAGGCCCCGTGACTCAGATACCCTCTGTTGTTTGTTGGTTTACACGCCAGACGTTTGGTTTGACAACTCTGGTTTGGACGACGTTCGCGAGAAGCGGCCTCTCCGCGGCACCAAGGCGATCGCAGCAAGGACCAGCATGGCGGCTGGCGAGAAAGCAATCCACGAGAGATTATGATCGAATCCCCAGTGAGAAGCTTCGATCAGGAACGAGACGAGTCCGACACAGGACATGAGAAACCCTATTGGGCCGACGGTGTACCGTCGGTCACGGTAGCAAAACGCGAAACCGATGATCCCGCATGCGAAGGACAATAGATACGTTACAGTAACCCACCAACCAAACTCGGATTGGTAGGGTACCCCAAAACCGTTTTCGAAGGCGTACTTGAAGAAGCACCAATGTAATGGTTCGCCTGACGTGAGGAACGTAACGATCGTGAAGTTCGTCGACGCGAGCAGCATCAGGAGGGCGTGAGCCGATAGTATCAAACGCATTGAACGTCGCCAGCGAACGGTGGATGGTGAACGGTGGATTCTGGACCTACGGCTCTATTCGCCTGGAGGCCAACGATATTGGGAACGACCGCAATTTTTTCCGAATTCCACTCGATCCGACGAATGGATCCGCTTTCATCAGTGCAAGATCAGTCAAATAACTCATTTCCCGCCATAGGTAATCGTTCAATCAAGTTAATTTGCCGACTTCTCGCCAAAACTGCGGACTTGTTCTCATCCGCTGCGAGGCTTCGAATGGTAGAAGACAACAGAATTTGTTTCGGAACAACAAGTGCGGCGATGGCTTTCACCGTAACACCAAGACTCGAGACCGGAAACACCGCAAACATCGGAGGCTAAGCTCAGCGTGAATGCATGTTGCCCAACCGAAGCTGACAACCTGCAACAGCGCCGCACCCTGTGGACCGTTCTGTTGATCAATGCGTTCATGTTCGCAGCCGAGCTTGGGGTTGGTATCTGGGCGGATTCGACCAGCCTTATTGCTGACTCGTTGGACATGCTCGCTGATGCAAGCGTTTACTCGATTAGCCTTTATGCCGTCGGGCGTGCTGCCTCGATTCGCCGAGGTGCGGCTCGGTTCAACGGCAGTCTACAGCTTGCCCTTGGCATCGGCGTCCTCGTTGATGCGAGTCGACGGGCGTTTCTGGGAAGTGACCCCGTAGCCACTCTGATGATGTGGATGGGAACCGCTGCATTGATTGCGAATATCGCCTGTCTGTTGATCCTGTTGAAACATCGACGCGGCGAAGTCAATATTCGCGCATCGTTCATTTGTTCGATCAATGACGTCGTGGCGAATGCTGGCGTGATTCTTTCGGGCTTGTTGGTTCAAATCACCGGCTCGCGATTTCCAGACCTAATCATAGGCCTCATTATTTCTGCGGTCGTCGTGCGTGGGGCCATCCAAATTCTAGCAGAAGCTCGCCGAGCCGAGGTCTGATCCTATTCCAGGTCATTCTTATCTGCATCCGCTGATTCGCCTTCGAGGCGTCACATGCTGGTTTCAAGTTCAATGGAATCATCCACAGTCGCCGTACCCGTGGAACCTGCGATCTATAAATCCTGAAAGTCTGCTCCCCTCGCTTCCGCCGGGCTTGTCCCGGTCGGAGCGACAACTGGCAGCTACCCAACAAGCCCCCCGATGCCTCTGACCTTTAGGTCAGAAATATTTTTGGACAGGACAATGGTAGTTGCCAGTTGTTATCCCGCCGGGACAAGCCCGGTCGGAAATACGTGACTTCCACAGCTAATCACCGAACGGTTCCTCATTATTTGTGCAAGTAGTCGGCACTCGACGACGACCATACAGCCAATTGAAATCGATCAGCACACTGCCGCAAAAACGGCTGCAAATATGGCCTTCGCCATACGAAGTAAGGCCCACACCGAAATTCGGCGGGCTGCTCAGTGGGATCTTCTGAAGCCCTCCTAAAATGCGTCGGCGGCTATGGGATGTAACTAAGCAGGTAGGTTGGAATCATGGGGTGGAATCCAGTTAGCCGTTTGGGCCAACGCGGTGAAGCATATCTCCCTATAAGGAAAACACGAATTCACTGTAGCGAAAATCGCAGAGACTTTCGGCCACGCCAGTAAAACCGAAACTCTCTGCGAGTTTCGCTACGAAAATTGCTTCACAGCGTTGCGTTTGGCGCTAGCCCCGGTTGAACGTCGGAACCGTGGCTAACGCCAAAGCGGCTAACATGCGGGAAGACTTCTGCCGAGCTGCTTATCTGCTGGAATGTGCTCGCTGGTGGCAGTCTACGACACGAATTTTGACACGAATTTTGAGTGAGGGTTCACATTCCCCGAACCTTGCCTGTGCACTTTTTGTCTTTGATAAGAATACACCTGCCTCTAGACGAAGCACCGGGACATCCGCCATGTCAGAAAAAAACGTCATCAAATTCTACAGCGTGAACGACGAATATGGCGAACTCTCAAATTTCGCTGCATTCCCCATTAAGCTGAAAGGGAAACGCTGGCCGACATCCGAGCACTACTTTCAGGGACAAAAGTTTCACGACGCCGGTCATCGTGAAGAGGTGCGAAAGGCCAAGACGCCGATGATCGCCGCACGACTCGGGCGTGATCGTAAAAAGAAGCTGCGGCGTGACTGGGATTCGATCAAAGACAACGTGATGCGAGATGCAGTCATGGCAAAGTTCACTCAACATCACGAACTGCGGGAACGGTTGCTGGCGACCGGCGACGCGAAATTGATCGAGCACACCTCAAACGACGACTATTGGGGCGACGGCGGTGACGGAAGCGGCAAAAACATACTGGGACGAATCCTGATGGAAGTCCGGGAAAAACTGCGAGAACAGAAAGCTAACGAATAGGGCAACGCGACATGAAAATCTTCAACTAACCACGCTCCTCTATTTTTCCATCTCGGCATCGACAAGCGTCGGCGTTACCGCTTTGCTAAACTAATAAGGCACCCAAATTCGCACTTCCGCCGACCGTTCGTTAGCACTAGCATGTTTCGCTCTCTTCTCCTGCATGATAGTCATGTCTACAAAATCGCGATGATTGCCATCGCGGTTGGAGCCATTGGATGTCAGGAACCGCGCGAAACAGAACCGCTCTCGCCATCGCAAACCGAGTCGCAGCAAACGGCGACTCACAACTCGCAAGCCCAGCGACGGCCAGACGAGCTGGATGAGCTTTCGCAGGACCTTTCACCGCAAACGCTTCAGTTGCTGAGGGAACATTTCCCCGACTATACGCTGCCGCTATCCACGCCGCGTGACAAACAAGTTCCGCCACCTGTACAAATGGAATCACAACCTTACATCGAGGTCAGTGCGAAGCCGCTTGCCGAGGCAGTGATCAATGGCGAGGTCGAACGAACCCGTCGACTGCTGCGATCGGGACATCCGGCCGATGAGACCTACTACGGCGAAAATTTGTTGCACGTTGCCGCCAAACGCGGCCAAACCGAGATTTGTGAACTGTTGTTGGACGCGGGGCTCGATGTTCACGGGTCAAGTGATGAAGAACCAAACCCTGCCCAAACACCGCTTCAGGCGGCGATCCTTTCGGGATCAATCGAGACAGCCGAGCTGTTACTTGCCCACGGCGCGGAACTCACGCCGACCAGCGCGAACAACAAGCGTGACGGACCTGCCCCGCTGCCCGTGTCGCTGGCGATTTCCTCTGGCAATCTCGACATGCTGAACTTCATCATTGATCAAGGTGAAGCCGCCGATCAATTTGCATTTTTGCATCAAGCGATCATGCAGGTCGTGGTGCCGGAGCAGAGACGAAAATTCGTTCAACGTCTTTTCGCTGCCGGCGCTGCAGAAGACATCAAACCGGACTCCCCCGAGCTGTTCGCCCACGCAATCGCGACTGGCGACGCGGAACTGGTGCAGATTTTGGAAGAGAAACTGCCTGTCGACTACGGTGAATCGCACCTGCGAGCGGCGGTCCAGTCGGGCGACCAAGATCTCTGTCGGTATCTGCTGTCCAAGGGAGTACGGGCGAAGCCGGATCCCGCAGTCGGCAACGAATTGCTGCGAATTGCCTTAATTGACCATCGTTCGCCCGAATTAGCAGAACTCGTTGTCGAGGCGGGTGAACGTAAAAAGTACTGCGTTCAGAGTGACGCGGCCACCTCGTATTGCAACCTCCGCGACTTTGCTCATCCGCTGTATCACACCGCGATGGCAAACGATTTGAATCTTTGCCGCTACCTGATTCGCGAGTTCTCGGACGATCCTAATTTGTGGGGTTCACTTATTTACGAACCCTACGAATACGAGTCGGGAATCAAGTTTTTCCAAAAAGACAACACGATCCTGTTTGCGGCTGTGTTTGATGATAATGTCGAAGCACTCAAGCTGCTTTTGAGATACACGCAGCGTCCCGGCCAGCAGCCGATTGTCGACATCAATGCCCAGAACGGCGTTGGCCATACAGTGTTGCACGAAGCCGTGAACTTCGGAGCTCCGCGATGCGTTCAAGTCCTGTTGGCCGCCGGCGCCGATCCGACGATTGCTCGCAACGACGGTTGCACGCCGCTGCACATTGCGATGCAACGACACTTGCTTCCCCACCATCATTCAGACACCCCGATGCCCGAAGCGATGTCGAAGATATTTCCGATGCTGGCCGCCGCAACGATGTCGCATGGCGACGAGAATTGGGTCAATCGCACGAACGAGAACGACGAGACGATTCTTCACCGTCATGCTCGAGCCGCACATCCAAGCATTTGCCAGAAATTGATCGAACTAAACGCGGATGTCAATGCAGTCGACCATCGTGGGCAAACCGCCCTGCACCATGCCATTGATGGCACGTTCGAATATCAAAAACCGGACGACAAAGAACGTCACATCGCGACTTGCGTGACGCTGCTGAACAACGGAATCGACATCACCCAAGCGGATGCGTCCGCACACCAAAATTACGTTCGTTGTGCAGCGGCGAAGAACCTTTACGAAGTCTACGATGCGTTGCTGGAAAAAGATGCCAAACCAGATTTGGCCCAGAACGCAGGCAGCTTAATGGGTTCCGCTGCAAAATTTGGAAAGCCAGAACGGATCAAGCAACTTTTGAACTGGGGCGCCGACGTTAACTCGCGAGACTCCGAGGACTCGACCGCACTCCATCAGGCTGCCCGCTTTCATCATCTTGAAGTGTGCGAACTGCTGATTGCCAATGGTGCAGACGTCAACGCGACAGACCAGCGTGGGCAAACACCGCTGTTTGAATTGTTTGATCGCTGGGCCATTCATCCCGAGCATCTTCAAAACGAGGAAACACAGACGAAGGCGTTTGCAGTATTAACGTTGTTGCTCGAGCACGGCGCTGATCCCGAGATCAAAACCAACAGCACGACTTATACGTCGTTCAGCGGTACTGTTGTGGAGATTTACAAAAACATGCCGCAATCATTTCGCCAAGCCCTACAAACAATTAGCACAACAAGCTTCTGATCTCGAACTCACATAAAAACGACGGGGTATCAGGTTGCCGCAACTGGCTAGATTCAGTAGTTGCGTGGGTAGATACGTTCGCCCCAAACAGCCACCAACCCGAATGCGATCGCGCAGGTCACCGTTCGAACAGGAGCGATACTGTTGTACGGCCCCGCAAAGAACAGCGTGCCAAATACAGCAACCGAAAAAGACCGACGCGGCTTTGTGCGCAGACGATCCCGATACGGCTCACCAACCGGCGCCTCCTCGTTGATTTCTTCCGCTGGTGGTTTATATGGATTCACAGGCTTTCGATTCGACAACGTCGAAGTCACTCGGTAATCAGGTAGAACCGGATTATTGGCAGAAATCGATTAGCCGTCTGGGCCAACCCTGATGAACTACCTCGTCCGTCATGGGTGTATTCGACGGACTAGGAAGTCCATCGTACGACTAATTCAACAGCACGCTGGCGCCAAAGCGGCCAATCTACGGAAAAACTTCTGCCTAGCGGCTTAATCAATGCAGCAGATTGTCCAGGAAAATGTGAGAAGCAAAATCGAGCGTTGCTACATCCAGTACGAATGCCCCCCACCGGACAAACGCCGGAAGGTCAAAAGATGGGAGCTTAGAAATTAAAAAGGCAGAAACACTCCTCCACTCCCTCTGCGTGGGCGGGGGAAAGAGGAATCGCAATCTGGGGGCTCGGTGGAATCGATCATCCGGATTGTCCGCTTTGTGGCAAAGCTGTTTGAATTAGCGCTGATGACGATCCGATGAACTTGTCTCGTCGATATTCCGTTTGCGTGCGATCGATTCATGCCGCAACCTCGTCACCACCCAACCTCGAGTCTTCGCATCCTCATGGGTAATCTACTCACCCGACCCTTTTTCACTGGATTGCTGTTCATCGTCGGCGCGACGATGGCGGCAGAGGCTTCGGCGATGCAAATCTTCGTCAAGACGCTTGCCGGAAAGACGATCACGCTGGACGTGGAAGCATCGGACAGCATCGAAAATGTGAAGCAGAAGATCCAAGACAAAGAGGGCACTCCTCCAGACCATCAACGACTGATTTTCGCAGGCAAACAACTCGAAGATGGTCGCACGCTATCGGACTACAACATTCAGAAAGAGTCAACGCTGCACTTGGTGTTGGTGACACCCGACCCCACGCCGGACCCCGCTGCCAATTCTGCGGAATCATCCCTCGCGAATCTGCTGGGCAACACCACTCATGTTTTGATTCAGACGGGTGGTTTCCAATTCCAAATGCTGCGTAATCAAATTCACAATATCGTCAACACCGCTGGCGACTCGAACAGCGGCGACATCCAGTTCGTCGCCTTGGACGCTCCGTCAAGCGAGAATGATTTGCAATTGGTCAGCTACGTTGACGCCGAGATGCTGCTCCCCACCGGGCATTCCGAATCGTCACGACAGAGACGCGGCTACCGCACCAACGGCACTTGGAGTGGTTGGATTGAAGGCTACGGCGTCGGGGGCCAGGCGGACGGACGCGGAATGGCGGCCGGTTTCGACTACGCTGCTGGCGGCACGCAGTTCGGAGTGTTCCGACGAATCGATCCACAAACATTGTGCGGCGTGTTTGGCAACTATGGCTACCAAGCGATTCGTTCTGATGATGGTGCTCGCGCGGACATCAACGGGGTACAGTCCGGAGTGTTCTTGCATCGACAAGACGACCAAGGCAACTACTATATCTTGGCTGGCAACGCGGGCTACAACGATCACGAAACATCTCGCAGCGGAGGAGTCGAAGGTGAATTCGGTGGCGTCCAGACCGGCGTATTTTTAGAACGTGGCTGGACGCGATCGTGGCGGTCATTGACGATCCAGCCCACTAGCTCGCTGCAACACATTTGGGTGCACCAGGACGATTTCACCGAAACGGGGACGCGAGGTGTCACGGTTGATGACATTGATGCGTTTTCATTTCGCAGCGTCCTGGGCGCTCATTGCTACGGATCGCAGCGGACCTTGATGAAATCGGCTTGGACCTGGCAGCCGACTACTCGTGTTCAATGGATGCACGAATTTCTTGATCCTGCGACCACGGTTACCGGCAGTTTGGACGGAACAAGCTTTGCCCTCGATGGTCTGGACTTAGGCCGCGACTGGGCTCTCGTAGGTTTTGGCGGTTACGCGTACCAACATCGCAACACGACTGTGGGCGCCAACTACGATCTGCAGATCAACGAACGGCAAGCCTTTCATACCGGCAGCTTCAACGTCATTTGGACTCGCTAGGCTGCCGTGCTGATATGCCTAGTGCCATCTACTTTGGCAACCATTGGGGGATGCTAAAGTAGTGGAATTCGCCAGAATTCCCATCTTTGTTGTTGAAACATCAGGAACTCTGGCGAGTCCCACTACGAAAGTAGATGGCATTGGGCGCGGGGCCGCCCGGTACCATTGAAACAATTTGCAAAGATAAGCAACTTCGACTCGGATCGTGTTCTCGTCCTCACCGCCAAGTTCCAATGAATGCCAAGATCTCGGTGCAAGTCACCTGAAACGATCCGCCGATATGGTGAACTGAGTACATAGTCGCCAGCGGTGGTGTTC
>NZ_ANOG01000924.1 GCF_000346295.1 Rhodopirellula maiorica SM1
CGTTATTTACCCAATACATCCAAATTCAGCATCGCCACATCAAAGCCGATGTGGTCATTGCGGACAACGAACAAACCATCAAGACGGTCGCGGCAAATCCAGCGGCGATCGGCTACGTTTCCATCGGCACCGCCGAATACTATGTCGCTGCCGGAGTTGCGATCAAGTTGTTGCCGTTAGCGGGCGTGGAAGCAGCGATCGACAATGTTCGCAGCGGCAGCTTTCCGTTGTCGCGACCTTTGAACCTTGTGGTCAAACAGCCACCAACGGGACGTGTCAAAGCATTCCTTGATTTTGCCAATTCCAGCGATGTGAGTGATCTCATCGCGGAGCATTATTTTGTCCCGCTGGCTCCTTAGTTTTACAACATCGGACTGAAATCACGGCCGCAGCGTGTGCGTGAAGGCAAAACGGTCATTGGCGGCGCTGCTGATTTGAAGGTTTCAATCGTTTGAGGCTTACGTGAACCGATCGGGCATGCGCGAGCCAGAACTTCCACCTCCATCCACTTTGGCACTACGCGTGCTTGTTGTGTCACAGCGTGGACCGCACGGATCGATCGTGATCGAAGTGGCGTGACCAAAGTGGCGTGATCGAAGTGACGTGACCGCCTATCCACTGAGATTGAGATTATCAGAGACCTCAAAAGGGAGAAATCATTGTGTTTGGATCAAAACAGTCGAGCCCGGTCGCCGAATATGCGGCGGAGGGTGATATCGAACGGGTTTATCATGAGATCCGTCAAATTCTGCGGGTGCGAGGCATTAATCTAATTTTCCGCACTTGGGCCGGGGCGGGGGATAAGAAACTGCTGCCCCTATTGTGGGATACCGTCCGTCCTAATGCCGAAACCATGCAATTTGAA
>NZ_ANOG01000925.1 GCF_000346295.1 Rhodopirellula maiorica SM1
CTTTCAATTCGTCCAGGCCAACCGATGTCACGATTGCCGATCGGCGATCTCTCACCGCATTTCTCTCAGCGGTTTCTTTGCATCTGGCGCATCTAGCGTCGTCTCGATAGGAGAGCTGCGCGCTTGTAGCTCCTCGTTTTCAAGTTGGCTTTCACGCGAATGACGCTGCGCGTTCGATCCGTGTGAACTCTATCCAGATGCATTCCCTACGCGATCTGATCGCGTCACCAAAACAATGAACCGGTCACAGCCTGGAGGCGATGACTGGTCGATCATGCGATCCCCTCGGTCGCATCGTCGCCCAGCCACCTCTTGAGCTGACGTTCGTGGATGGAACCACAAACGCGTGCCGGAAAACGCCGCGAGAACTGTCATGAATCAGGACGAACCAATCGAACCCAACGAAGTCGAAGTTGACGACCAAGTTAGCAGCGTCGATGCGGATGCGCCGACCGATAGCGAGCCAGTGGAAACGGTGCCCGAAGAAACCACCGCGCCTGTTGAAGCCAAACCGACCGCACCGCAAAGTGGTGGCGGTATGAAGTGGCTGGTGCGCACGGGTGTGCAAGCCGCAACGGTCTTCGTCGTTGCCGGACTCGTGTTTTTCCTGCTCGGGGTCGCCCAGAGGACTGAGTGGTTGACCGCCGATGGTTTCTCGGGCGGCCAAGGCGAATCCGTCGCGGAAGCCGGCGGTGGCGAAGACAAACGATACATCTGCCCGATGATGTGTACGCCACCGTCGACCGAACCAGGTCGCTGCCCCGTCTGTGCGATGGAACTGGTCGAAGCGACCGGCGGGGGCGGCGGCGATGGTATCTCGGTCACCATCGAACCATCCGCCCGGCGATTGGTCGGTATTCAAACCACGATGTCGAAGATGGGCGAAGTCAATCGAACGATCCGCACCATCGGCTCGATCGACTTCGACGAAAGCCAACTTTCGACCATCAGTGCATACATCGACGGCCGCTTGGAAAAGATGTACGCGAACTACGCTGGCGTGAAAGTCAATGAAGGCGACGATCTGGCGTTGATCTACAGCCCACAGCTCTACACCGCACAAACCGAGTTCATCACCAGCATGAACAGCGATGGCAAGATCGGTCGCTTTCAAATCTCCGTCGGCGATCTGAACAAGATGGCACGGGAAAATTTGACGGAACTGGGCATGACGGAAAGTCAGATCGAGCAGTTGGGGAAGTCGGGTAAACCAATGTCGCGCATCCGAATCAAGTCACCGCAGAGAGGAACCGTTATCGAAAAGTCAGCGGTTGAGGGCGACTACGTGAAAACGGGAGACAAGCTTTACCGTGTAGCCGACCTAAGCAGTGTTTGGTTGATGCTTGATCTGTTTCCCGATGACACTTCGGCTGTTCGGTTTGGTCAACAAGTTGAAGCGGAAATTCAGTCGATGCCGGGCGAAGTATTCACGGGCCGCGTCGCTTTCATTGACCCGACCGTGAACCCGAAGACTCGAACGGTACGCGTCCGTGTCGAGATCATGAACTTTGACGGCAAACTGCGACCGGGCGACTACGCCACTGCTCGCGTGACCGTGCCGGCGATCCCAATGGACCAAGTTTACGATCCGGCGCTGGCGAACAAATACATCAGCCCGATGCACCCGCAAGTCATCCGTGACGAACCGGGCAAGTGCCCGCTTTGTGATATGGATTTGGTGCCGACGTCGCAGCTCGGGTTCGCATCAGAACCTCTGCCGATGCAGCAAGTCGTGACCGTGCCGCGAGATGCCGTGCTTTTGGCTGGTGAAAACAGCGTGATCTACGTCGAAACCGAACCGGGACGTTTTGAGATTCGACGAGTGACGGTCGGTCCCATGAATCGCAAAGAAGCGGTGATTGTGGAAGGACTTTCAGCTGGTGAGACGGTTGCGACCGGCGGCAATTTCCTGATCGACTCACAAATGCAGCTCGCCGGCAATCCTTCGTTGATGGACCCGACGAAAGCACCGAGCTATTCGCCGGGACCGCTGGAACTTCCCAACACCACTCCTGTCATGCTGGCCAGCGACGCTGGCAAAACGCTTGATCGAACCTACGACGCCTACTTTGAAATCCAGTGTGCGATGGCGGCCGACCGAACGCCGCCGCCCGTCGCGTTGAACACGCTGATCGAAGGACTCCGCGAACTAGAAATGTCGGCCCGCGTTCCCGATGAAGCTCAGCGCGGGTTCGCAACCGCTCGCCGCGCGGCGTCACGCATGGACGGTTCGTTGGAAACGGCTCGCGAGGCCTATCGCGGCGTCAGTCATGCGATGTTGCGAGCGGCTACGGTGGCTCGCGGGCCGAAGACGGCTGTGAGGTTGACGCACTATTACTGCCCGATGGTTCCCGGAGGCGGTGGTGACTGGATGCAGCCCGGCGGTGATTTGCAGAACCCGTATTGGGGCAGCGAGATGCTGACGTGCGGCGAAGTCGTTCGTAATATGGCGATGCCCGCGGGCATGGTTCCCTCAATCGCTCGCACCGTGCAGTAAGGAGACGAACCATGCTTAATCTAATCATTCGCTTCTGCGTTAAAGAACCTTGGCTGGTGGTATTGCTGACCATTGGTCTGAGCGTCGCTGGCTGGGTCAGCTTCAAGTCGATTCCGATCGACGCGATTCCTAACATTGGCGAGAACCAAGTCATCGTGTTGACGCCTTGGCCGGGTCGCTCGCCAAAGGACATCGAAGACCAAGTCACCTATCCGCTGAGCGTTTCGTTGCTCGCTGTTCCCGGCGCGGAATCGGTGCGTGGCAAGAGCATGTTCGGCTACAGCTTCGTGCAGGTTACGTTTAAGGACGAGATCGACTTTTATTGGGCACGCAGTCGAGTTTCTGAGCAACTCGGCAGTGCGGCGTCACAGCTACCCGATGGGGTCGTGCCACAACTTGGACCAGACGCGACCGGATTGGGACAGGTTTACTACTACACGTTACAACCGCCCGATGAAGGCATGGGGCTGGCGGAACTTCGCAGCATGCAAGACTTCGTCGTGAAGTACGAGTTGCAGGCGGTCGAAGGGGTCAGCGAGGTCGCGTCGATCGGCGGTTACGTTCGCCAGTATCAAATCGAAGTCGATCCCGACAAGCTTCGCTTTCACAACGTATCGCTCGACAAGTTGGCGATGGCGATCAAGGGATCGAACTTGGACGTCGGTGCTAAGACAGTCGAAACGACCGGCATGGAGTTCATCGTCCGCAGCAAGGGGTTCCTCGGCTCTGGCGGTGACAAAGACAAAGCGGG
>NZ_ANOG01000926.1 GCF_000346295.1 Rhodopirellula maiorica SM1
CGTAGCCCCGCAACGCGTGCTTGAGAGACCTTGTTAAAGTTGGTGTCGACCAAGGTCACCGGAACCCCACTTCGGTCAGTTCCTCGGCAAAGTCACGGACCCAGCGATCGGCTCCGACCATCATGATGCCGTGGGACATTTCGTCGGCGAGTCCCAACAGTTTGGCGATCGGTGATGCCGCCAACCCATACACGGCGACGGTTCCCACGATGACAAGAAAGGTGACCGTGGCCAATTGATCGGCCCCCACCAGATCGAACGAACCACTACGGCGTTCGAGTTCCAACGCAAAGACGCTGCTTACGGCGGCTGCGACGATCCCGCGTGGTGCCAATGAAGCCACAAACGCTTGTTCTCGCCAATTCAGTGGTGATTTCCATAGCGAAACGAAGACCGAGATCGGGCGAATGACCAAAATCATTAACAGCAGGAATAGCAGCCCATGCCATCCCTGGGCCGTCATGTCATCGATCACGACGCGAGACCCAAGCACGATAAACAGACAACCGATCAACAGAGTGCGTAAGTTTTCTTTTAGTCCAATGATGTGTTCAATGTCGAAATGATGTTGATTGGTCAACCAAATCCCCATCACGGTGACCGTGATCAGCCCGGATTCATGCGCTAGATGGTCGCTGATGGCATACAGCAACAGCCCCACCGACAGCGTTCCAATGCCGTGCAATTGATCGGGGACCCAGTAGCGACGAAACGCAGCGGATAAAAATGCGCCGCCAGCACACCCCAGCCCCATCCCGACCGCGACTGTTTTAGAGAGCATCAGCAATGCAGCACCGAGATCGGGTTCGGTCGAGTGCACCAACACGTTCTCAAACACCAACACGGCCAAGACCGCACCGATTGGGTCGATCACGATGCCTTCCCATTTCAGGGTCGATGACACACGGCGTGTCGGACGCACTTGCCGCAGCAATGGGCCAATCACAGTCGGACCGGTCACGATCAAGATCGCTCCGAGTAGAAAGCTAATCGGCCACGCTAAACCGAGTGTAAAATGGGCCGCCGTGGCAGTGCCGAAAAAGGTGATAACGGCTCCGAGCGTGACCAACCGAAACGCCGCGCTTCCCGCTTCACGCAGCTCATGAAACTTCAGCGACAAGCCGCCTTCGAACATGATCACGGCTACCGATAGCGAGACGATTGGAAAGAGTAGCTCGGGCCCCGCCTGGGCAACCGTGCCTCCGGTCAACTCGGCCAGAAACGCATCGGGCTGGACGAATTGCCCCAGCAACACTCCGAACAACAGCAGCAACAAAATCCCAGGCAATCCGGTTCGCCATGCGATCCACTGAGCCACGACGCCGAGCGATGGAACAAGAGCAAGATAAAGCAGTAGGTCCATAAAATTTTCTTCGCGTGAATTTGGATTCGCGTTTGGTTTGCTTCGCGTGTGGTTTGCATCGTGCGACGCTGGAATTCGCGTCGTCCCCATCGACAGCGGCAACGCAGCCGGTGCCGATATGGTTTTGCAGAACGCCATCGACCGCATTGGCGGCGTGAACAGTAATTGTGATACCGGGATCGTGAACAGTGTTAATGTAGCTGACGTGGCTCGCAGTATCCTAGCGGATGAGTCAAAGCGACCGCGGCTAACGCTGCTCAGCCATCCCTAGACCCCAGGTCTACGGAGATCGCCTACACCATCCCCGCTTGTAAAAAACCACGAGAATCAGGGGTTCGCCAGAGGATCGGGAGCACGCACCGAGATCAGGTCGTCGTGGTGCTAAATCCGTCCGGTTTGGCACAATCGTTACAACCGGAACGATCGACGGTGCCGAGATGCGGGATTCGGCCGGTTGCGGCAAATTTTTGGGCTCGGGTGATTTTGATAGCCCAGATTTACTGTGGAAGGAACCGATGAACCCATCGCTATCACCGCCTGTGCTCGAGCTCCACATGCCAACTCAATCAGACATTTCAGCCGACTTGATGTTTACCCCCGACACCGTTGCGACCCAAGATCGTGCGGATAGCAAGACCGAGGCAACGCTGCCGGTGCCTTCCGAGTCCACCGCCGGTGAACATCGCGAGAGCTGGAGTCTCGATCTAGTCGATCCGACGGATGACGTCATCCGGCGGACCGAAGCGACGCTCGACTTTATTGCCGAGGCCACCATCGCAGCCAACAGCGTCCAACCGCTGGACCACTACGATTTGACGATCATCGTTCCGGTCTATAACGAATTACAAACGCTGCCCAAAGTGCTCGACCGGATTGATGAAGTGATGCCTCGTTCGACCGAAGTGATCATCGTCGACGACGGAAGCACCGATGGCACAAGTCAATGGCTCGCAGGCTTAGCCCCGCGTGCGAACCGCAGAATCATTCGCCGGCGATGCAATCACGGAAAAGGATCGGCGGTACGGTTGGCGATCCGGCACAGTCTCGGTGGCGTGGTTGCGATCCAGGACGCCGATCTCGAATATGATCCAGCGACCCTATTGCGTGTCGTGTGGCCGATTCTCGACGGCAATGCCGATGTCGTGTACGGATCGCGTTACCTGGACGGTGGCAGCGATCCATCGTGGCTGCATCGCTTTGGCAACTGGATGCTGACAAAGCTCAGCAACCTGATGACGGGGCTGCGTTTGACCGACATGGAAACATGTCACAAAGCGTTCGATGGTGAAATGTTGCGAGGCATTTCACTGAAAGAATGCCGGTTTGGCTTTGAACCGGAAATCACGGCAAAAATTGCCGCGAGAGATGTACGCGTTCTCGAAGTCCCCACCCACTACGACAGCCGAGGCTATGACGAAGGCAAAAAGATCGGCTGGAAAGACGCGGTCTCGGCACTGGCGTGCATGTGGACCTACCGCAAAGGCTAGTTGCCTGGCAAATTGCGTTTGAACTTGGGTTCCTCGGCGACCGGAAGGGGCACATCGTGCTCTTCTTGGAATCGTCGGCGATCGACCGCATCTGCGTAAAAACGCAACCAAGTCTCGTTGTCCTCGACACATCGCCACTCAAGGTACTTGCCCGGAATGTCGAGTTTCTTTTCACACGAGGGCATGATGTCGCGATAGATGATCTTGTAAAGCTCGCGATCCGATAAGTGATCGGTGAACTTCAACACCACTTTCTCGGAATACAATCGATCGATGGTGTTGGCAAGCAAACGCGGCAACGTGCTGTCGGAAACCGAGTCAGGGCTTGGCAATTGCATCGGAGGATTGAACCAAGATGCGATCGGCAGGGCGGGTGCACGTTCCCAAGCCAACATCGAGGCGAGATATTCGTTTTCGGTGTGCAATGGCATCCGGTGCATCGACGAGCTATCGATCGATTCGTCACGATACGGCTCGAGCTCGTCACGCAAGCGGGCATTCGCCAACAGCAAATCGACTTCATCAATCGTCGGTTGGCTTGTCTCGCTCATATCCATAGATGGCGGTACCTGATGGGGGTAGTAGTCTTCGTGGGAAGGACGTGAGAGATCTAGGCGACGGGAAACAAATCCACGCGATTTAGATGACCACGATGTGCTTGACGCTTAGCACAAGATCGATGGTATCTGTCTGGGCGGCTGGCTCAACGAAGAATTAAGCCAAAATGACGTTTTGCGAACATTTTTGACGCACCTATCGTCTCCTGACCGTTACGAACGGAACCTCTTACCAGAAATACCCGCTGATTTGCTTGCAGAACGCTGCATGACCCGCTACCGCGTGCGTCAGCGGGACCGCAGATACAATTCGGCATGACGCTGCACCATGGCGTCGACCGTGAACTCGGTAGCGATCCGTTTTTGGGCCGTTTTCGCGAGCCTTTCCGCAAGCTCTGGCGATTCGAGTAAGGTCATCGTTTGCCGCGCAAAATCGGCGGTGTCGCCCATCGGAACCAGCATTCCACTGACGCCGGGGATCACCAAATCTTGGTTTCCCGGAATGTTCGATGCGACCACCGGAACGGCCGCCTGCATCGCTTCGATCAGCGAATTGCTTTGCCCTTCGTATTCGCTACCAATCCAAAACACATCGGCATGCGGCAACAATTCGGCCACATCCTGACGCGTTCCCGCGAATCGAACCCGTTCTGGAATCGTTACCGAATCACGAAAACGCAACAGTTCACCACGTTGCGGCCCATCCCCCAGGATCACCAACGTGGTGTCCTCACGCGTCGTTCCCAGCAATTCAGCGGCCCAGATCAGATCGCGGTAGCGTTTCTGAGGCCACAAGCGGCCGACGGCCAAGATCAACTTTCGATCGACCGGAACCTGCAACCGAGCAAACGCTTCGTCACGCTCGATCCGATTGCCCGATGGCGGTTCGATTCCATTGGGAATGACACAAAACTTGTCACGATCGATCCCATGCGCGGCATAGAAGTCGACCACTCCGGTGCTGTTGGTGGTGATCGCATCGGTGAATTTAGCAAGGCGGCGATCGACGAAAAAGTGCGATTGGGTCTTCCATGGATCGACACATCGCTCGCTGGCCATGATCCTCGGGACACGAGCCAATCGAGCCGCGGCGCGTCCAAAACTGTTGGCCGCGAAGATCCATGTGTGAACAACGTCCGGTTTCAAACGAACCAATTCACGCCGGAGGCGAAACAGGGCCGTCGGATCGGCTTTGAATCGTTTGCCGATCACCGTGACGGGGATACCTGCGGCACGCAACGACTCGCTACGCGGTCCATCGCGGGTCAGCAGGATGACGTGGACATCAAACGTATCACGTGGCAGATTCTCGGCCAACAAACTGAGTTGTTTTTCAGCGC
This sequence comes from Rhodopirellula maiorica SM1, assembly GCF_000346295.1. Lineage (GTDB taxonomy): Bacteria > Planctomycetota > Planctomycetia > Pirellulales > Pirellulaceae > Novipirellula > Novipirellula maiorica. The sequence goes on from NZ_ANOG01000926.1 coordinate 4,748, forward strand.
CACCACGATCCATCGTTGGAATCACCAATGCGATTCGTCGGCTCATGAAGCAGTCTCGATCGAACTGGAATCATTGGCGATACGCGACTTGCTACTCGCTTTTTCCTGAGCGACTCGCGTCATGAGATCGATATACGCTTCGACCACTTTGGTTTGCGGACGTGATCGAATCAGGTCGCGACGGAGCTGCAGTGCACGCTGTTTTGCTTGAGGAATTTCCTCGAGCGTGCGGCGAATCGCCAGGCGAAGTGATTTGGATTTCCCCGGCGTGAACCATGCGACAGCTTCGTTTTGTGAAGCGTCCGCCGGCGGTGTGGATGCCACCGCCGAAGCCACTCGCTTGATTGGTTTACCGATCGGGGTTAGCACCGAACGAAGCTCGGGGATTTCCGCTGCGACGATCGGTATTGCCGCCGAAACCGCCGACGGCAATGCAAAATCGAGACCTTGGTGATCCCCGTGAACGAAGACATCCGCCGCAATCATCAGATCTGTTGTGTCGACAAACGAGCCGGGCATGGCGATCGAATTTCGCACGCCATCAGCACGCAAAAAATCGTACAAGGTTTGACGCTCCGGACCATCACCGACGAACCAAAATCGCAAATCAGGTCGGTTGGCAATCAGATGACGCGCGGTGGACGCCAACAAATCCATCGAACCCTTTTTCTGCATCCGACCGGTGCACAGCACCACCTCGGATTCGGGCAGGGTCGTCAAGTCCGAATTGACAGCCGCCAATCGGTTGCGGGCAGCCGCTCGATTGTCTTCGAAATTGTTGACGCTGCTGGTGAAGCCAATCTCGATTCGATGCAGCAACGATTGGGGAAATCCTTGGGCGATCATCATCCGCTCGGCAGCCGCATTTTTGACAACGATCGCATCCGCCTCTTTGGCGGTGGTCGCACAACGGCGAGCGGACCGCGAGGTTTGCCACCACGCTGGATCGCTCTGATCACCCCAGCCTGCGGACACCAGCACCGAGGCGACACCGACAGCGGCTGCGGCGTCAATGACAGCCTGTGATTCCTCGCGAATCGAATCGGCTAGAATCAAATCAAACGATCCACCGTGTTCTTTCAGCCAAGTCGTCAAATGACGCACGTAACGTCCCATCGACCAATCGCTGCGGGGAGCAGCGGCAGGACGGTGCACAGGAATCTCGCGAAAATGAAAACGCTCGGGCCACGAGGCGGCGTAGCGAGGCGTTACAACTTCGACATGCACCCCGCTGCGATACAGATCGGTCGCCAATTGAGCTAAAAAACCGGCTGCATCAAAGCAGGCATGGGGCCAAAAATGCCGCCCCACCAACAAGACTCTCAGCGATCTCGTGTTGGGATGAACACTCACGGTTGCGATTCCAATGCCGTTGCCTCAATCTCGTCAGGTTCAAGCACAGCCAGGTAGGGAAGATTGCGATACATATCTAGATAGTCTAACCCGTAACCGACCACAAATTCGTCCGGAATCTCAAAGGCCACAAAGTCGGGCCGCATCGCCACGGAGTGCTCTCGGTTTTTGTGCAACAACACGGCCGACTTCACCGTCGTGGCGCCCGAGTCCAACATCATCTGCTGAAGCCGATCGAGCGTCTTGCCGGTATCAAAAATATCGTCCACGAGTAAGACGTCGCGGCCTGAGACATCGATCATCATTTTTGAATCCACGTGCAGATCGCCTGACTTTGTCCCCCCACGATAGCTCGATGCCTGCACAACCCCAACCCGTTGTGGCATCGAAAGCCGGCGGATCAGATCGGCAAACAGCACCAAACTGCCCGTCATCACGGCGATCACTGTCAAATGTCGCTTGTTGCCGTAGAAATCGTCAATCTCGCTCGCCAGACGCAGCACGCCCTCTTTCAATTCCGTCTCGTCTAACAAGATTCGCATAACACCATTCCTGGAGGCAAAGGAAGCAATAACCGGTGGCAACTTGGGAAGTTTAGGGGCAGATTGCCTTCGAATCGAGATCGATCGAACGAAACAATTGCAATGAGTCGAAAAAGAAAAGACCGGCGGATGGCCACCAGGGACGGGGGCCCATTTGCCGGAGCTCCCTCTTTTCCAGGGATCACCACCGCTGTGCCACACAACGCAGCGGTTCGCATCCCCCTCGATTCGACCGTGATTTGACCATCGAATGACAAATTCTCAACGCCTGGAAACTGTCCGAAGCCGTCTGTGCCAGTGGATTAACGACCAGTGTACCGATGCCGTTCAAGAGCATGGGCCGGTGAAGGTGTTGTCAGAGTCGCTGCTGATTCGTGATGGTTTCTTCTGTGGACGCTGTTTTCGCACCGAAGCGTATCGAGCAGTCTGGTTTATCGAAGAAGACGAGCTAAAAATCTATTCCAATTCGGGCTCGCTGGAATGCGTCTTTACCGGTCACGAAATTGATCAGGTCGAAGAAGTTCCATCGGCCAATGAATCGATCATCCGGATGCCCGAACGAGTCACCGAAACCGACACTCCCGTGCGACGTGCCGCGTGATTGGTGGATAAAACGTTCGGTTTAGACCGGGCGAGGCCCCGCGCCGCACCGCTACAAACGCCACCCGTTTAGTGCCAAAGTCGATGGCATTGGGCTTGCGACGCTCCACTATAAAAATCAGCTGGTGGGGGCGAAAATTGACGGCATTGCTGCTAAACGCTTAAGTCTACAAGCCGCCAACAGGCTGCCGATTAGAAACGAGTTGCCAATTGCACTGCCGAGTCGAGGCAGCCGTAAGGCTGCGGGCCCTACACCATCCCCGCTTGGCGGGTTATTTGTTTAGCCATGCGGCGGGCTACCAAATCGGTCTAGACGCTCGACTGCTTTCTTATCTAGAACCGGCAACGCGTGCGAGGCTTGGACGCACCACGTAAAAAAAATCAGCAAACAAACTAGGGATGGAGTGTTGGAATGAACGTAAATTTCTTTGAATGGCTGCGAGACGGTGTACGCCAATCGGTGCTATTGGGCGTCAGCGATGCGATCGAGCAAATTGGGACCCCAACCGACAGCGACGACTTGCACCCCAATGTCGCGGCGCTTTTGGCGACCGACACCGGGACGACCAAGGGAACTCGCGGCAAATCGACGGCGGCGAGCAAAAAACGACTCGGCAAATCGCTCAAAGATATGAATTCAAGCGACGCGTAACGCCGCGTCAAACCGAAATTCGAGGGTAACGAAACTCACACGCGAGTTTTGGATCGTTCGGCAAATAAAACGAGAGTCGTGACGACAGCCGCGACGGCGATCCCACCCAATTTTTCGCTTTGATCAAGCACTAACGTGGCAGCGAAACGTGACGGTGGTTGGACAACTTGGTTTGGCGGCCAGCGTCAGTTGTCCTCCCACGAGTTCCGCACGTCCTTTCATCGACCGAATCCCAAAGCGGTCCGAAGAAACATCTTGGGGGTCGAATCCGACCCCGTTGTCCTCGACGACGAGGGTCAACGTTTGATCATCGACATTGGCGGCGACGCGAACTTCCGTCGCCATGCCATGACGTGCGGCATTGCGGATCGCTTCAATGGTGATTCGATAGGCCGCCGTGGCAACGTCTTCGGGCAACGCCATCGCCGCATCAGAAACATTCCACTGGATCACAGTGCGACGCTGAGCTGCATCGTCGAGAATCCGCGTCAGCGTTTCCGCAGCGGCCGCTGACCAAGTTCGATGCCGCAATTCCGCAGGGTAGGCCGCCCCCAGAATTTGTCGACCGGTCTGCAATGCCTGGTCAACCCACTTCGTTATTTTTTCAAGCTGCTCGCGGCGTTCCACAGCCGCCGGATCCGAATCGCCGGTCGGCTCGCGATCGTGGCGATCGATCAAGTGATGCAGACCTGCCGAAGCCCCAAAGATTAACGGCAACAGCGCGTCATGAATCTCGTGACCAATGGCCGCCCGTTCGGCCTCGATCAAACGCGAATTTTCAAGTCGTTGATCGTCGCTCGGCTGGAAATCGGCTGCGCTCAACCAAACCAACCTTTCTTGTCGAAGCTCGCCATTGCCTTCTCTTCGCCTTCTTGAATATCAAAAAGCTTATTCAGCTTGGTGATCTTGAAGACCTCCATCACGTTTGGCGAAACTTCACAAAACTTTAAACCCACCCCTTGAGCTTTACAACTTTTATTGAGCATCACCAATTTGGTGATCATTGCGGAGGACATGAACGAGACGCCGCGAAAATTGAGCAGCATCTTTTTGTGAACCGCTTGTGGGACCGACTCTTGAAGTTCGCGTCCAACCTGCTCGATGCGTTGACTGTCAAGAATCTTGCTGTCGGTAAACCCAACCAACAAAATATCATTAACTACTTGGGTGGTGATTGCCGACATACAGTGCTTTCGAAGGATGGGAAAGGGGAAAGCGGGTTCCCGTCCAGTGACGGTTTCCCCTAATAGATTATCAGCCGAAACCGCTGCTGGCAATTCACCCACACCAAGCAAACGACGTGGAAAAGCGATTAAGCGAATCGCGTCGGCACTGGATTTCTTCATTCGCTGCATTCACGATGCTGATCGCGGCCTAGGGATCAAAATCATCAAGCTGATCGACCAATGAATCCAGCCGGTCCGAGGTGGCCGGACGAGTGACCGACGGGGTCACCGAACCCACTTTGTCGTCGGCTCCCGCAGCCTCGGTCCGCTTTCCAGGACTCACATCCCCGGACAACGGCGGCAACGATGACGGCGTTTGCGGTTCGGTAGTGCGCTGCGGCGCGCTAGTGGACTGCGGCGTCACTGCGGGCGAGGACGTTCCCAACGACAGTGAGAACGTTTTCACCTGCTTGCTCGCATGCAGACGCAAAACCGATTCACGCAGCCTCTTGGCATCCGCAAACTGACGCAAATCAAAGGCGTAAATTCGCCTTGATCGCTGCGTGGGATCGGCCACGGCGTCGGGATCGTCTGGGTGCGGCCAACGCACGGCATCAATGCCAATCGCCTGCAATGCCTGAGTTGTCTGCGAAGCCGTTTGCCAATCCAACACCACCACGTCGCCGCTGATCGACTCGAGCGTTAGATGATCCGTCGAAGCGATCGAAACCGATTCGAGTCGGTTGACTAAGGTCAAATCAATCTCGGGCAACCCCAACAACTCGCCCAACACTGCATCCACACTGCAACCAGCGGTCGTCGCGCTGTCTTGTTGCAATCTGTCTTGTTGCGATCTGTCTGGCTGCGATCCCCCAGTCGACGCGTTGGAATCGACAGAGCCTTGTAGATCAGGGGCTGGGGGCGATTGAACGATCACGACGCTCAAGCGAACGGGCATACTGTTGTCTCCGAGATGTTTCAATCAAGTCGTAAAGGTCAAACCAAAGGTCGCGCAGATTCGTTTGCGGACCTAGCGCACGCCGCAGCAATTCTCGTCGCACTTGCGTTTGTTCGGACTCAGCGAGCGACGCGATCAACCATTCCGTCAACTCAAGTATCGTGTTGGAATCGAGCGTCGTGTCTCGCAGCGTCGCAAACCCACGATGCGAACGATGACTCGTCGCCAACACCGTTTGTCCCCAACGCTTCGCTCGCCGCCGAACGTACGCCACGGACCACCACGATAACTGCTCGAGCCCGTCGATGATCAACAATCCCCTGTGCTGCGACTCCGTTCGGGCCTCACGCTGTTTCTCAGCCACACACTGAGCCATTTTTCGTTGATGAATGGAGCGTTCGGTCGCGGCGGCAAACCATCGGCGACACGATACATGATCCAGTGAAACCGATTGCGACGGGGGTTGATGCAGCTGAACTTCGACAACTTTCGTGAAGCGGTGCATCAGCCGTGGCACGAGCGCGCGAATCAACGTTGACTTGCCCGATCCATGAGGCCCCGTGATCAGATGCAATGGGGCGTCACTAATCCGTTGAACCAAGTCATCGAAGACGTGCTCCGCATCCACCTGCTGCGCAACCAGAGACTCGAATTGATACTCGATTGCCCCGGGACGAACGATTCGGGTGCAAAACGGATTGGAGGCATGAAAATCCACCACCGTGCCTAGGGCTTAGTATCGCTTCGCGCTCGAAGCGGTTGCCAACCGGCTCGAGCGACTGTGATGGACAAAGCCTTTTTTCAGATCCAACGATTTCTTGACGTCGGCGGGCAAACGCGATGGATTCGCACTGTCCTGGTTCGTCATCTCGCATCCTAGCGGCGCATTGGCTCGCAATCGGTTGGACACCAAATGGAACGGTTGTTCACTTACCGTTTCACGGGCCCCAGCGACAAACAATCGCAGTCGCAGACACCAACACACGCGAATCAAGTGACCATGATAGCTCAGCGGCGTGTAAGGCAATTTGCACGACAACGACTGAGTCTCGGTGAGTCCGGCTTGCCGCAATTGTTGTTCATCGAGTCGGTGAAAGTGATGAACATGCAGATCTTCGTCGCCTTTGCCTTCGGTATGCCAAAGCACAGAAATTTCGACACCTTGGACTTGATCCAGCGGTACTCGGCTGATTCGCCAACGCGCCGTCACTTGGTCTCCCACCTCGTAAACCGCATCCTCCCGACACAACGCTACATTGACCGCGGGTTGCGTTTCGGTGGCAATCCGGGTGGATGAACGATGACGGGGAAACTTCGGCAGAACGATGGCCAAGGGCGTGACTCTCCGGAAACGACGATCTTCCAGCGAATTGCATTATGAGAACCAACAAATGAATGCATGACGTTCTCGGGAAGTTCGATGGATAATTGTTGTTCCCAAGGGGCCTGTGGGTCAACCGCAACGTCTCGCTGATTTAGGATTACTTGGCTAAACGCTTCGTATTTTTCCACCCTTACGTCCGTCCCTTGGCGATAAAACGTCTCTTCCTCGCAACATAAGAAAATTTTTAGCCGGCGAAGTTTTAGACGTCCCATTTGGCAAACATAGACTCGATAATCGTCGCCGGGGACCAACGGATGATGGCTAATTTCGACAATAGTCGCCCCAACCCCCGCAATCCGTCGCACTTGGGCGATGAATGATCGGAACGCCCACAACCCGATTCCACCTAACGGCAACAGCAAGAATGTCAAGATATGACGGGGGCGGTCGTAATATATCCCCGAAACGACAACGGCTAACAAGACAAACCAAACCGTGTTCCAAAGCAGCGCCAACAGCGCCGGGCCCATCACGCCGCCATCGTCTGGGTTGGACATTGCCAACCGATAGGTCAACCGTTCACCGGGACTGTCGGTCAGCAACCGACCCTGCGGAACACTGGGCAATTTGGAATCGTCGTCCACCGCAGGACCGATGATTTCGATCGATCCGCTGCGGCTGGCCTTTGCCGACCGACGTTCGTGGCTGGTCGCCAAACTGCTGAGCCGGATCAGCAGCCCGCCACCGCCACTGGCGATGGCCGCCAGCGAGAGAATGCCAAACACCCAAAAGCTGAGTGAGCTCGAAAGGGTCTCAGCCGACCCTTCGAGTGCCTGTTCGGGGGCAAATCGAGCGATCATGACGACCGAGATGCCAAACACGCCCAGCAAAAACAGCGAAACATAAAAGACCGCTTCGCCCGCCAATCCACTGAGCGCATGCCCTAAACGTCGCTTGCCCCGCTTCTTGCTCCATGGCTTTGGGAATCGGGGCATACGTGTCTACGAAACCACCGCAGTGACTTCGCGACCAGGACGATAGAATCCGAGCTCTTCAAGTGCCGCGTACACTTCTTCGAGCGTCTTTTCACCAAAGTTGCTGATCCCCAGCAATCGCCGCGGAGTGGCGTTCAAAAGATCACGGACCGTCAAAATCCCTGTCTCTTCCAAACAATTGGTCGTTCGAACCGAAAGCCCCATCTCCGCAATGCTGAGGTCCAATCGTTCGCGGCGAAGGCGTGCTTCCTCTTCCGCTCGGCTCAATGGAATACGTGTCATTGTCTTCAACTCCCTTTTCAACAAATTGCCAACAAAATGCGTCCACACTGAATCGCAGAGTTTGCCGTTTGCCACACACAAACGATGCCCCTTGATTCTGGGCCGAGATATTAGGCAATCCTGCGACGCAAAGCAAACGTCTTCGCGAAAATTTCGTCAGCAATTTCCCAGCAAAAATGCTAGCAAAGAGGGTTTGGCGACCGACCGGCGGGGTTAAGGGTTGGGTACAGTCATCGGCTCGGAGAAGTCGAGTTGACCGTCCAAGGACGGACGGGTCTCGGACGTTGACGGCGGCTGCGACGATCGAGGGACGAAAATCCGACTCGATTCAAGCGCTGCGGCGTCGTCATCGCTTGCCGCCGGGGTTGGCGTGGTGGGAAGCATCTCGACGTCTCCACTGTACGATGGCGAATCGGGTTCGAGATCCGAAAGGGATCGAGTTTCAGCACCTGAATAGGGCGACTGACTTTGCCACGATTCGGGCGACAACATGACTTCCTTGCTGTGTGGTTGCTGCGCCATCGGGACACCAATCAATCCAGGGGTCACCGGAGCGATCGTGCTGATCGTTTCAGGATGAGGGCAGGGAGTTTGGCACTTGCAGCAGCGGTCGCATGTTTGCGTGGCCTGCCAAAACATCAACTCTTCGCAAAACGTGCGGCCTGCGACGTAGATGCGATCCCCAGGCAGCAGTTGATAATTGGTAGCGGTGTCACCCATTTGCGTGATTTCGCGATAGCAAATCGGCAGTGTCACGCGACATGAATGAGACGAGGTTGGACGTGCCAGCAAAAGTTTGCAAGGTGCTGCGTCGCTAGTCAAACCACCGGCCGCCAAGATGCCATCCAACACGGTTTCGTAACCGGTCAATGGGTAGCTGCCGGGTGAATTGACTTCACCGAGCACATAGAAGCGATGCATCGCTTCGAGCAAGCGAATATTGATTTGGGTTTCTTCTTCGCCTTCTTCGATCAACGTTTGTTCAACGAGCGCTTCGGCATCTTCGAGCGTCAAACCGGCAACGACAACGCGGCCGTAACCGCCTAGATCGATGCTGCCGTCGGTCATCACGTGTTGATCGGCGGGCAATCGCACATCGCTGTCGAGTTTCACCGTTTCGATCAACAGCACGTCGCCCGGTTCGAGGTAGTGAGCTTCGACCACCGTCCGGTTGAGTTCACGCGGCAGATTCGCAGGGCTGGGCGACCGTTGCAAAAGCTCTTCGGTCTGTTTGGTCAGATAGTGCCCGGTCGGAAACAGCGAAAGCCCTAATGCGCTGCACCCTACCAAAGGCATTAGCAATACGGCGACGAGTAAAGTGCGGAACATGATGGGTAGGCCCCAAGGCAAGATAAAAATCGACTGAATTGATCCAGTCGGTTTTATCGTCCTAACAAGAGGGGCATCGCCGGTGCAATTGAGATGCTCGTGTATTTCTGCGTAAACCCTAAGGTTTCGCAGAATTTGGGAAACTCCGCTTCGAAAAATGCCACTGTCATCGACGTTTATCTCAAGTGAGCGCGTTCAGTGAGCATGACATCGAGGCGAGTTAGTCTTGGTTTTCGAAGGGGTTTTCCGAGCCGAACACGGCACAATTGATTCCCAAAACCTCGCTGATGATATAGCGTGCCACTTCGTCTCGAAGTGTCGCGAGCGGCCGCAACCTCAATTTCGGGTCGCTAAGCGTGCCTGCGACGTCGACATAGATGGTGCGGTTGCTAAGCAATTGATTGATACGGATGAAAAGAGCGACCGGCGAAAGCGAGGTAAACGAGGCGATTTGCAGGTAGACCTCCATCAATTGACTGGTTTGGAAGTTGCCGGTCGAAATCACCGCCTCGACATCCATGCGTAGGTTATCTAACTGTACGTAGCCATCGGCCCACACTTTGAGCTGCGGGCTACTGAGGACAAATTCATCGATGCGAGCCCGACCACGGGTGATGGTTCCACTGAGCTGGCCGTCTTCAATTCGAATTCCGGCCAGCGGAACCGCGCCGAGAAATCGCTGGGCCTCGCTTAGCCCTGGGATCGCCGAGGCTTGCGAGCCATCCAATTCGGTGGAAAAGGTTCCGCGTAGATCTGCACTGCTAGCAATCGCTTCGCCCCCCAGTACCAACCTGCCGCGGACTTGACCATTGGCGTAGGAAAAGCTTCCGCCTCCCGCATCAGCGATAAACTTTGCAAAATTAACCCGCTCAAACGACCATTGGCTGGACAGATCGAAACGGTTGGGGCGGTAGGATGATTTGAGCTTCGCAACACCTTGCAATCGACCGCGAGCGACCTCGCCATGAATCGAAGAAAACGATGCATCCCATTGCCCGCTACCGAGCGAGTAGGAAGCAAGCATTCCGCTATTGGCATCGCCGACGGGAATGCCAGCGACCACGGCATCATGTGCTTGAACCGCACCTCGTGCCCGAATGGATCGCCCACCGGTAACGTGAAATTGGCCTGACAATTTTCCATCGACAAAATCGGCAACCGATTCCGACAACAAACGAATCGACGGGGATGCATCGACTGCGGCGACTTGAACATCGATGTGGCCATCGTTCTCTAGCAAATCCCATTGGCCACGCGCCGTGATCCGTCCTCCGCCGTAAAACCCGGCCACTCTGTCAACATCGACGCTGCTGCCGCTCGTACGTAATTCGATCTCCAGCCGGCGGGTAATCTGCACGGTGCCCAGCGCCAGATGGTCTAGCTGAATTCGAGCGGTCGACCGCAGCGGCGAATCCGGCTGTGATGACGCAACCGTACCTTCCAATTCAGCTTCGGCAGCCAATCCAGCTTCGGCAGCCAATTCGACTTCGGCGGACGCCAATCCGCGAAGTTGGCGGAATCGGGGTGCCAGCCATGACCGCTGCGGCAGCAGCACAACGATCCGATCGATGCGAATTCGATTGACCGACAAACGGATTTGCGAAGGGCGTTGCCACAGGTCTTGCCACGTCATGTCGTCTGTCACGTTGGACTGCGTTACCACATTGACATCGCCCCCGAACAGATTTCCTTCAGCCGTCAGCTTGAACGACTCGTCGGATTTTGAAATCACAAGATTCATCTGGCCAATATCGGCATCGCCCACTTTGATCGCATCAAGTTGGACTTGGACATCCCCGCTTTGATCGGCCAAACGGCTCCAATCGCCTGCCGGTAGGGTCCAATTGATCTCGCCCGATGAATTGGCCGAAACAACCACATCGGCTAGCGAAAACAATTGGGCATTGACGTTGGGCGACAATCCTTGCCAATTCAAATTCAATGTGCTGACGCCTTGATTGCCGAGTGACACCGAGGCGTCCCCAGAAATATCGCCACCAAATAGATGGGCGTCGATTTCAGAGAGTTCCCAGCGTTGATCCTGCAAGCTGTAATTGGCTCTCACATCCTGCACGATCAGATCATCACGTGGCGGAGTTCCCCTAGCACCGACAGGCTCGAGTTTCAAATGTTGTTGATCAAACTCGAACGCATGTTCGATTAACCCCAGATCAACGCCCGCGATACTTAGTTGGGGTGACGCCACTTGTCCGGACAGCATCCATTCCTGCTGCGCTAATTCGCCGCTAGCGGTCGCGTCCAAATCGACTTGCCCCGCCGCGAAACGGTTGGCGTCGGCACCTGCAAGCTGTGCCAAGACACCCAAGGGAAGATCATTCGCGCGAATTGCAAACGAAAACCGCTGCTGCCGCTCGAGTTCGATTCGCCCCTGCAAAGAAGCGGACAAATCTGGGGCCTCGGTCGAACGGATCTGCAAATCATTGGCGATCAACACGCCATCGGCAATCGAGATCGATGCCGACTGAACATCCAATGGCAACGCGTCGCCACGTGCCAAAGAGTCGATTCGTAATTGTGTCATCGCATTCCAACTGCGGATTTCACGAATCGTTTTCAGCGGCGCCCGAAACTGAATCTCGCCCGAGACCACCCCATGCAGTGGTTGCTGATCGTTACGTGCCTGAATGGCGAGAATCAATTGATGCAGCGGCTGGATCGCCACCGACTCCGTTGTGATCGCGGCATCGATGTCACCGAGCGGCGACAACTGTAGCGTCGCAGCCCCGCTGACCCTGCCGGCGCCGGGGCGGTTGACTTGACGGGCCGCTGACGGACGGGCCGCTGACGGAAGGGCCGCTGACGGAAGGGCCGCGTCGATCAAACGCCCATTGATTTTGTCCACCGTCATCACGCCATCGGCGATCTGAACATGTGTTTGGAAATCTTCGAGCACCAATTGCTCGAGTTTTAACCGCGGCGAGCGGACGAGGCCTTCGAGTCGATATTTCTTGGTGTCGGTCAGCGCGGTGAGGGGGACCGAGACGTTCAGATTGACCGAAACTGTCCCCTCCATTTCAATCGGAATCCCGATACCCAACCGCTCCAAACGTTCACTGAGTCGTTTGACATCGACCGAGTCGAAATCCCACGACGTGGTCCAGTAACGGGTATTGTCGTTTGCAGCAGCCGGTTTTGGCCTCGCAGCCGCCGGGTTTTGAGCAAAAGCCTCGTTTCTGCCCCCGCATGCAAGCATGATTCCCAGAATCCCGGCGAACGAGATCCATCGAGCGAGAGCGTGTACGGCTGGTCGCATCATCATGGTGAATTAGGTCTAGGGGGTGAGTGACAGAGTTCGGTCTCATTAATCTAGATCGGAAAACAAGCCCCAAAAAGCCAACGTTCCTGTGCGAAACCATGGGATCCGAGACCATGTCGTTGCAAAAACAAGACCAATTTTGTGTGCCGCCGCTCACGGACCACCCGATTAGCGGGAATTCAAAAAAACAAGAATTACGGACGGCAAACTCCGTCAAAACGCATTAAATGCGGGGATAGACAGGTCATAACGCGCAGCAACAGCACAGCGATTACAAGGATTCGAAGCGACAGTTTCCGGCGTCCGAATCAGTATATTTCGAGCTTCGGGCTTGGGAGAAAAATCCTGCCAAGCTATACATAGGGGTGAATCGGATAGCGCACGCGTACGACTGTGTCGGTAAGCTACACTGAATTAGCTTGGTCGATACCTCAATTCACAAGCAAATTCCCTCCGGAATGCTATCCAAAATTCAACGATATCCCATTGTTTTGCTGGATTCGCGCGGATCACGTTTGATGCGATTATTGGGCTCCTATCACGAATTTCACGTAGGCTGCCGACGCTCCACCCTGCTGCTGCGACCGACCAAAACACTACAAAACACAAAAAATTCTACCCAAACAGTTATCCATGAGATCTGATCACTGGAACTTTCTTGCCAATCTCCTGGGCACTTCTGGCTCAAGCGATTCCCCAAAAAAGAAAACTTCTTCTCCTCCATCGTCTAGCTCTTCTGCGGAACCCGAAAAAAGCAAAGCCGAGTCCTCCCCCCCTTCTTCTTCGCATACACCGGACTCGGACGAGAAAAAAACCTCCGCTGGGGGATCTGGGCCACAACGACGCAGTGCTCCGAGCCCCGTCAGCAGCGAAAAGTCGGGCGAGTCGCCGAAAAGTGTCGAAGACGTGCTCGAAGCGTTGCGTTCGCCAACTCCACCGCAAAAAATCCCTGGATTTGGCCCTCCTAAGAAAACAGAATCGATCGCCAAGCCAGCTGCACCCTCAAGTCGAGAGGCGGAGGCGGCCCCCAAAAAATCGTTCCAAGATCGCCCTCGCAATCCCGTCGGGACGGCGGGTTTGCAAGAGAAATCCCAACCGGCCGCAGCGGCGGAAGAACCCGAAAATGCCGACACCGATCGTGCTTGGGGTAGTCTCGCCAATCAATTAGGCGTGGCTGTTGACGATGATTTTGCAATCGATCGGGAATCCAAGCCTGAGCCCGAGGTTCGCCAAGAACGCAGCACCCCAGCGGAAAAACGCGATCCCGAGCCTGCCCCCGCAGCCAAAAGCAGCGGCTTTGGTACCGGATTGGGACTGGATATTTCGGACGACGATGATGACGTCAGCGAGGCAGACGTCAGCTTCGGTGCTCCTCGTCAATCAAAACCGGCTGCCGATAGCCGTGGACGATCGACCGAATCAGCCAAGCGCCCCAAACGGAATCGTGATACCGAATCCAAGGCTGAGTCGGACGACAAATTCATTTCGAAGAAGCCCTCGTTCGAAGATAAAGATTCCGAGCGGAGCGAACGTGGCCCGCGACGTCGGGGCCGCCGCCGTGGCGTCCGTCAACGGATCACCGAAGAAGAATTGGAACGCAACGAAGGCAAATCCTCGCAAACAGCAGAAGCTGTCGACAGCGGCGACGATTCAGGCCGTGATCGCGGAGGCCGAGGCCGATCTTCTCGTGATTCCTCTCGTGACTCGCAGCGCAGCGCTGCTGCGGAAAGCGGACGCCGTCAACGCAGCGCGGCGAAATCAGCGGACGAACCGAGCAACCGCTCCGATCGCCCACGCTCGGATCGTGGCCGCAAGGCGAACCGCGATGCGGATGAGGGTGGTTTCGGCTCGAACCTGTTTGTCGACGACATCGACGATGACGAACTGCTCGTGGACGACCAAGACAGCGAAGACACCTCGACCAAGTCAGGTGACGCCGCTGCGGATCGCGACGAAGACGCACCGCGACCTCGCTCGCGACGACGTGGCCGTCGCGGCGGACGACGCGGACGCAATCGCGATGATTCCAATCGCAGCGAGAACGAAGCAAAAGACGTCGACACCGATGACACGAAAGACGCCTTCGGCGAACTTCCCTCGTTTGTCGATGACCTGGAAGACGACGAGGAAGCCGAAGCGATTCGTCGCGAAAAGTCGCGTTCCCAATCGGGCCGTGGATCACGTGGAAACCGAGATTCCAAGGGTCGCGATTCGGCGGATCAGGACAACGCTTCGGACACCCCGTCACGTTCGCGTGGTCGGGGACGGCGAAGCGAGTCGTCCGCTGCCGGTTCAGCAGATCGTCCTAGTGCGCCGACCTGGCTCGAAACGGTCAGCATCCTGGTCGACGCGAACGTGGAAAACCACAAAAAGACGCCTGCCCGTGGCGGCGGCGGTGGCCGAGGACGCGGTGGCAAACGCCGCTAAGGATCGCCCCTAAGAAAAAGAGCTAACGGTCACAGCGCAAAGAGATCACTGCTGCGTTTGCAGCAGCTATGTCTTGCAGTGGCCGTTTCCAAGAGACCTGTTTTTTAACTCAGGTCTTTTCCTGAGGGACGGTTCCCAACCAACCGTTTTTCTGTCAGAATCACGCGTCCTCAGTGAAATGAATCGTGTCCGAAAGTGGCGACCCTTGCGATTGTGAATCGTGAACCTGGTCAGGCCTTAACTGGAGCAGCCATAAGCGGTGTAGCTCTGTGTGAGGGTCGCCTCTTTCGGACATGTCGTTTCACCTCAACGCGTTCCGCTTCTCGAACGTTTGGCAGCCGAACAAACGCAAGATGCTTGCTCGCGAAGCGTTGAAAAACCATTACGCGAACGCTTTTGCCCCGCACCATGCCTGAGTCTTCCGGTCAGCAGAACGCCTCTTCCCAAGACTCGTATGTGGTGGTCGCGCGGCGTTATCGCCCTCGCGCGTTTGATCAACTGGTCGGCCAAGACCACGTGGGCCGTGCGTTAAAAAACGCGATCGAAACCAACCGCGTAGGCCATGCCTATCTTTTCACAGGGGCTCGCGGAGTCGGCAAGACATCGACCGCCCGGATTTTCGCCAAAGCACTCAATGATCCATCCGGCCCGACTGCCACGCCGGACAACGACACCGATGTGGCGCAAGCGATTGACGCGGGCGAAGACGTTGATGTGATCGAAATCGATGGTGCCAGCAACCGCGGGATCGACGAGATCCGCTCGCTGCGTGCCAATGTGGGTGTACGTCCGAGCCGCGCGCGGTACAAGATCTACATCATCGACGAAGTTCACATGTTGACCGGGGCGGCCTTCAACGCGTTACTTAAAACGCTCGAGGAACCGCCCGAGCATGTGAAGTTTATTTTCTGTACGACCGATCCTGAAAAACTTCCCATCACGGTGCTCAGCCGTTGCCAACGGTTTGATTTTGCACCGGTCGAAGTTCCCAAAATCGTCAATCGGCTGCGAGAGATCGTGCACGCCGAGAACGCCGAAGCGGACGACAAGGCTCTCGAACTGATCGCGCGGCGCGCCGCCGGATCGATGCGAGACAGCCAATCGCTGCTCGAACAAGTCCTCAGCTTTAGTGACGGCAACCTGACAGCCGAACAAGTGCACGCGATGCTGGGCACGGCGGACGACGAACGGCTGCATGCGTTAGCGAAAGCGATGGCCGAGCGGGATGCCGCCGAGGTGATCCGCCAACTTGATGCAGGCATTGACGCCGGAGTCGATGCGGGGCGTTTGGCAGAACAACTGCTTGCTTATTTCCGCGACCTGATGGCTGTGACCGTAGGCTGTGACGCCACCTTGATGCGACACACGTCGACGGCACTCTATGACGAACTCAATGAGCTCGGTCAACGATGGGGGCTGCAAACCGTATTGGCAGTGGTAGGGTTGGTCGACCAAACGCTCGTGCGAATTCGCCACAGTGTCTACGCTCGCGTGTTGCTCGAAGCCACGGCGATCCAAATCTGCAACCTTCCCGATTTGCAACAGATCGCCGACTTAGCTGCTGCTGCGGATTCGATTGCGGCCTCGCCGACTCATCGCGGCTCAGCTGGCGAAAAAAAAAACACAGTAGCTAACGCCGCTCCGCCTGCTCCGCCCGCATCAACGGGGCCCTCGCCTGCTGCTGCCACGAGCGCTACACCGGCACCAAGCCCCGCTGCGACGCCTGCAACTGCAGCTCAAGCCCAGGCCACCGAACCGACGAGAACGCCTGCGGAAAACCAAGCAAAATCGCCGGAGGACAACGGCACCTCGCCGCCACGCACGGCAGTCACTTGGAATCAAGCCAACGCCGAACGGATTTGGCAAGAAGCGATAACGATGGTCGAACCGATGACCGAAACCCTAGCGAGGGCCGTTCAGCGTGTTGTCGCCGAAGAGGGCAAGCTGCGATTGGTCTTTCCCGGAGAATCCAAGCTGGCGTACAGCCGCTGCGAAAGCCCCCAACATAAGACGTCTCTGAATTCCGCCGTGGCTAGATTGGCCGGACGTGACATTGCCCTCGAACTGCAATTGGCAGCACCGAAACCGGTTCAAGCCAAGGCGGCACCGGTCGAACCCGGCAAGGCGCGAATGCAACGCATGAAAGAGATCGAAGCCAACGCAATGGTGAAATCAATCGTCGAGGTCTTTGACGCCGAGATTGTCAAAATCGAGAAGCCACGCTGACCCCTGCGGCGAAGCGCTCGTGCCGGTAAAGCTTGCGTCTATGAACGTGCGATGATTAAGTTGCGGTAGCGAGGGGAGCCAGACTTTCAGCACTTACAAATCGCAGGTGCCTCCGTTTGGCGTAGCGCAGGCTCGAGAAAAAACGCTACGCCAACAACTCGATCAGCGACTGCTGCAATTCTGGTGAACTCGAGACACAAAAACGCGGCTCCCAATCGTCAAATTCCGATCCGTCGTACGAACTCAGCGACGCCCCCGATTCGCGAGCAATGACGATGCCAGCCGCGGCATCCCACGAGTGCACGCAGGTGGCCCAATAACCATCCAACCGGCCATCGGCGACGTAACATAGATTCAGCGCACACGAGCCAAGTCGACGCAGCGCTCGCGTTTTTTCGAGCACACGAACAAAGCGTGCCACGTCCGGCGAATCACCCTTGACGCCTGCTGGAAAACTGCACGCCATCATGCTGTCGTATAGATCTTGTTGACCGCTGACATGCATGGGGCGACCGTTGACAAAGGCACCGGCGCCATCGATCGCTGTGAACATCTCGTCGCACACGGGATCGTAAATCACGCCCAACCGCATCTTCCCAGCGGCATACAACCCGATCGAAACCGCGAAACTTTGCAATCGATGGACGTAGTTCACGGTGCCATCAAGCGGATCGACGACCCAGCAAGGAGGGGCGTCATGTTTGCCCAGACGCACCGCTTCGGGAGGCTCATTTTCACCCTCCTCTTCGCCCACAAAAACATAGCCCGCGAACGCATCCATCAAGATCTTGCGAACCGCTTTCTGCGAAGCGAGATCCGCATCGGTCACGAGATCCTTGGGGGCTTTTTCACGAACGACTCGGTCATCACGGCGAGCCATTAATTCAACGGCGCCGGCTTTGGCCGCAGCCACTGCGACCTCGAGATGCTGCTGATCCATCCTAAACTATCACTCAAATTCTTCGAGTTGCCTGAGCTCTTCGAGCCAGACGCGAATGTCATTGTCGTACTCGGTCGCCATGTCGCTGCGGATCAATTGACGATGAAATGCCGCTGCGCCTTGCTCGACATGCTCGGCCGCTTCGGCGCTGGGAAAGCGACGATTCGGGTCCGGTGCGATCAGCCCCAACAAAAAGTTCATCAGCAATTCGTTTCGCAGCACATCGCCGGGCAAAATCGTGTGCAACCGAGAGGGCAACTCACGTTTGGCTTGCAATAATTGCCTTAGGTTCTCAAATCCGTTGAACGGATTCAAGCCGCTTAACAATTCGATCAACACATAACCCACGCTCGCCAAGTCACTGCGTGGCGTCGCCTCGTTATTTTCGAGCACTTCGGGCGCCGCATACACCGGCGTGCACTCGCGATCCCGCGGCGGATTGGTGAAATCAAACGCGGACCCCATGTCGATCAACTTGGTGTGCCCGGATCGCTTCAGCATGATGTTCGCTGGTTTGACATCGCCATGCACAATATTTTCGCGATGGAGGGCCGCGAGGGCAGCCAAACATTCTCGCACGATCGCGACTGCCACGCCTGCCTTGAATCGCGACTGCTCCATCCCGTCGGTCAAGATCACCTCGTTGATGTAATCCCAACGCCGCTGGCTGACACGATTGTGCAACAGTTCTAAACAGCTAGGCGAAACCAGCTGCCGCAAATCGTAACCATCAACCCATTCCATCATCATGATGCGAATGCGGTCGCGTTCAAAGAAGTTTTGCACATCAAGCAAATTATCGTGCTGAATCAATGCCACCCGAGCCGCAACCGAAGCGACCCGCGCCATCGATTCTTCGTAGGCACGTGCATCGGTGTAGCGTTCCGGCGAAAAGACTTTCATCGCCACCGGAACGGTAAACCCATCGGTACCTCGGTACTCGGTCAGATACACTTCGCCCTGGCCGCCCTGACCGAGCAGACGAAGCAAATGATGATGCCCCGTCCAACTGACCTTCGGCGCACGGGTGAGGTCATCGTAGCGACGCACCAACTCTTTATCGGTATTACCATGAGCCGACCCATGAAGAGTCACCGTAGGATTCGGCTCAAATCGTGTTGTCGCTTGCATATAAGTGCCGTCCATCCTTGCTTTCATCAGACGAGCCCCCCCCTAATGTTATTAACGGGTACCCGCTCGATTTGTACTGTAAAAAAGTCCCGCCTACCAACAAGTTAGGAAAACCAATCTCCCAAAAGGTGATGACAAATAAACGCTAAATGAGGCTCCCTCGCGCATCGATCCGCAAAACATAACGCCAATCATGGCGCTCCGATATTCCCTCGATTACCCCCATCGAGACACCCACCAGATAGCCCTACCTCGTTCCATCATCTGCCTCTAAACGATAACAGACCAGAGAATCACGACGGCGAACCAGCATGACCCCATCGCTAATTGCGGGTGTCGAACACGCCAATGGGCCAAAAGTGAGTGCTTTTTGCCAAACCTTCTCTGCCTCGCCGCCTCCCGCATCCGCCTCGATCGCATCCAGGTTCAACTTGTTTCTTAAATCATCACTCTTGATTAGGCGTCCTTCGGAATCAATTTCCGCATCGAAAAGCAATCGAAAACGATCACTCGCGGCATCCACACACAGCACGCCATCCCAAGCAAAATAGAGTAGGTCGCCGGCAACCAATAGCGATGTGTAACGTGGATTGGAAATGGACAACGTCGTTTGCCAAACGGTATCCCCATCCTCCAAACGGACTTTTGCCAGCCGCTTTTCGCCTTGCACAAACACTGAATCTCTGTACACAGCCGGCGTCGATCCGGAATCGGCTGCCCCCCGAAACCGCCATGCCAATTCAGGCGTGACGTCGGGCGTCGCTGCGTCCAACCGGTATGCACTTAAACCGTTTTTTCGCGACGATCCGTAGGTCAACAACAAGCCGTGGGTGACAATCGGCGTTGATTGCCCGGCCCCCGATTGCAGATCCCACAACAATGTGCCGTCGGCAATGCGGTAGGCTTCGGTTCGCCCGCCCTGTGTGTTGGCAATCACAACGTCTGCACGAGTTTGCTGATCCCCGAGCTTCCAAACCACGGGACTGCTGTGCGATGAATAATCCAGCGGCGACTGCCCCTGCCACAACAAACGCCCATCTGCCGCATCCAAGGCCACCAGGGCTCCGCAAGCCACCATCGCGACATCGGCATGCACGACAAACGAGCTAGCAAAGAATTCGTC
Organism: Rhodopirellula maiorica SM1; assembly: GCF_000346295.1. GTDB lineage: Bacteria > Planctomycetota > Planctomycetia > Pirellulales > Pirellulaceae > Novipirellula > Novipirellula maiorica. Next base: position 25,073 of record NZ_ANOG01000926.1, read on the forward strand.
TCGAAATTCCCCCGGCAACCGTGCGGTCCAAATCACATCGCCAGTTTCGGCGTCGTAGCAGTACGCCGTTCGCTCGGGTCCCAATACAAATAGCTTTCCATCGGCAACACACGGCGTTCCGGATTGAACAAATCGCGTGTAAACAACCGGCGTTCGCTTGTCCCAAATCGTATTTCCCGACTTCAAATCGAGACAAACCACTCGCTGTTCAAAGGAAAACGCTTTCGCCCGGGCTTCGTTTTCGTCACGCCGCCGGACCTCGTACGCTTCGTACTCAGCGTCGGTCATTCCCGTGCGTTTCTCAGGCGACAACCAAGGGTATTGCGCCGGCCCCAGCGCGTCCCCTTCTTTCTTGCTCTTGGTATGGGCGTAGACATAGACCTTGCCATCGGCAATCACCGGCGAACTCCATCCGCCTGAATTGCCTCCTTCGAAATCGGCAAATTCCCAGACCGGCGGTAACCCGGCCGCTGGCAAATCACGAATCAGTTTGGACGATTCGGCGTAACCATCGCGGTTGGCTCCGCGCCACTGAGGCCAATCCGCCCAAAGTGGTGATTCCCCCATTGCTCCCCAACATAGCAATCCTAGAACGATGCTATGTAGCGAGCCGCATCCGTATCGGGAGCGTGAACAGCACATCGAACAAACCTTCGTGTTGCGATTGCGATGGACAACAATGGCGGCCCCACCTAGGGACCGCCAACGAGACATATTAGACACACGCCCTGTCAAAAACCACTCGCACAAACTCGGTCTGCCCCGAAATCAGCTCTGCGATTACGCCTTGGCGGCGGCAACCATCGCAGCGGTATTGATACCAAAGTGCTCATAAACGGCATCAAAGGGTCCACTGGCGCCAAAACCGCTCATTCCAACGAACTTGCCCTTGCTGCCGATCCAGCGATCCCAGCACATGCGGATTCCCGCCTCAATTGCGACTCGGTTGGTCACTTCGGGCGGCAACACGCTGTCGATGTACGCTTGGTCCTGATTCGCGAAGATGTCCATACATGGCATGCTGACGACACGCACCTTTTTGCCAGCGGCGGTCAGCTCGGTCGCCGCATCGACGGCCATGTACAATTCGCTGCCGCTTCCCATCAGAATGACATCGGGAGTCCCGTCGCAATCGCTCAAGATATAGCCACCACGACTGCACCCATCGGCCGCGGCGTACTTGGTGCGATCCAAGGTTGGCATGTTCTGACGCGATAGCACGAACATCGACGGGTGGTCACTGATGTTCATCGCCGCTCGGTAACATTCGGCCACTTCGTTCGCATCGCCGGGACGGAAGACGTTCATTCCAGGAATGGCACGGCACGCGGTCAAATGCTCGATCGGTTGATGAGTCGGCCCGTCTTCCCCAACGCCGATCGAATCGTGCGTCAAAATATAGATCACCGGTTGATGCATGATGCTACTCAACCGCAGCCCACCTCGCATGTAATCGCTGAACACGAAGAAGGTCGCAGCGTAGCTTCGCAGCCCTGAAAGCGACAAACCGTTGACGATTCCGGACATCGCGTGTTCGCGGATACCGAAGTGCAAATTGCGGCCTTTGTATTGCCCCGGCAAAAAATCGCCCGCACCTTCGAACGTCAAATCGCTCTTATTGCTGGGGGCCAAGTCGGCGGATCCGCCGATCATGAACGGAATGTTCTTGGCGATCGCATTGAGCACCTTGCCGCTGCTATTGCGGGTCGCGTCCCCTTTTTCGCTCGCTTCAAATACCGGAATGTCCTTGTCCCAACCCTCGGGCAATTTGCCAGCGAACATCGCTTCAAGTTCCGCAGCCTTTTCGGGATTCGATTTTTGGTACTTCGCCCACACCGCGTCCCATGCATTGGCTGCCTCGCTGCCGCGGGCTCCGACATTGCTTGCAAAGTCTTCGCGAACTCCCTCGGGGACATGGAATTTCTCGTCGGTCGGCAATCCGTAAGCCTTTTTAGCCAACGCGACTTCGTCCCATCCAAGGGGTGCACCGTGCGCACCGTGCGTGTTTTGCTTATTCGGGGCTCCCCAACCGATCACGCTGCGAACGATGATCAGGGTTGGTTTGTCCTTGCAGGCGTGGAATTTTTCCAACGCGGCTGCCAATGCTTTGGTGTCGTTGGCGTCATCGACGCGAAGCACGTTCCAGCCCAAACCTTCGAATCGGGTCGCGACATCTTCGCTGAACGAAAGATCGGTGTCGCCTTCGATCGTGATGTGGTTGTCGTCGTACAACCAGCAAAGATTGTCGAGCTTCAAATGCCCGGCGACCGAAGCGGCTTCACAGGCAACGCCTTCCATCAAGTCACCGTCGCTGCAAAGTGCGTAGGTGTTGTAGTCAAACAGCACCTCGTCGGCGGTGTTGTAGTTTGCCGCGAGCCATTTTTCGGCCATCGCCATTCCGACCGAGTTACTGACACCGGCCCCCAACGGTCCTGTGGTCGTTTCGATACCGGCCGCCTCAGCGAACTCGGGGTGCCCGGCACAAACGCTGCCGATTTGACGAAAATTCTTGATATCTTCGAGCTTGATCGAAAGCTCATCGAGCACCTTGCCCGATTCATCAACCGCCTTCACGCCTGCCAAATGCAGCGTGCTGTACAGCAACATTGATGCGTGACCACACGACAGCACAAAACGATCGCGGTTGGGCCAATGCGGCCGAGCGGGATCGTAATTCATCGTCTTGTTAAAGACTTGGTAAGCCACCGGTGCTAGTGCCATCGGGGTGCCTGGGTGCCCGCTGTTTGCCGTTTGCACAGCATCCATGCTGAGGGCTCGGATGGTATCGATGGCTAGAGTTTGAATGTTCGTGGTGGCTACGCTCATCGGTACAGTCGCTCTCTGGAAGAGGGGTGGAATAAGTAAATCCGCGATTCGTTTCGTGGAAATGGCGATTTCAACAGGAGCTGCGGAAGGGATTTGCTACCGCAGCGGAATGGTTCAGTTCTGCAAATATTAGCCGCCCAGAGCGAACCCCAAAAGGGTCCGTCAGAGCTCGAGCCCCCAATCTCCCATCGATTCCAACAGCGGCTGAACCGTCAAGTCAAACTGTAGGGGGGTGAGAGTCACATTACCGTTACGTAATGCGGTGACATCAAAGTGTTCGGCCGGTGCTTGCTCGGGTTCCGACCAGAGGGCCCAGTAGTAGTCTCGCCCCCCCGGATCTTGGCGTTTTTCGTAAGTTCGGCCGTATTGATCCAGCCCCATGGGGACGATGGACAGATGAGCAGGGGCAAGCGTTGCTGCAGTGGGGATATTTAGATTAAAAAGTTTTCCCTTTGCTTCCGAACGCTTTACCAACCCGCCGACGACATCACGCGCGATCACGGCCGCCGCCTGGAAATCGGCGTCGGGATCATACTCAAGCGACACCGCGACGCTGGTCACGCCAAAGAAGGCTCCTTCGATCGCTGCGGCGACCGTCCCGCTGTACAGCACATTGACGCCCGCATTGAGCCCGTTATTGATCCCGCTGACGACCAAATCGACCGGATCATCTTTGCACAGTTCGGCGATCGCCAACTTCACACAATCGGCGGGCGAACCATCGACGGCCCAGGCCCAATGCCGTCCGTCGCGGCGAATTGATTTACAGGTCAGCGGGGACAAAAACGTGATCGAATGCCCCACTCCGCTCTGTTCGGTCGCCGGTGCCACGACCACGACCTCGCCTAAATGACGAAGTTGTTGTTCAAGTGCGGCAAGTCCCGGAGCGAAAACGCCATCGTCGTTGGTTAATAAAATTCTCATTGCGATCAATTTAAAGAGAGATTGACGAACGATACCGCGATCAAGGGAGTCCGGCGGCTGAAAAAACGCCGTCCTAAATAGCGTCAGATCGCAGAACGATCCAAGCAGGCCCCTTGGGTATCAATGTGGCATTTTCTACACTTCGTGATTCTTTCCTGCGACACCACTCCTTCCGCTGGCTCGAAAAGACTCTCTGCAAAGACGACTTCCACGAGCGGAAACAACCCAAACGTTGCAATGGCCGACACGACTTTATCTGCGTCTGAATACACGACCGATAGCCTGACCGCCCAGCGGATCGTGGTGCTCGATTTTGGATCCCAGTACGCCCAACTGATCGCCCGCCGCGTGCGGGAACAAAATGTTTACTGCCAAATCCTGCGACATGACATCGCGGCCGATCGGATCGCCGAACTGAATCCCAAAGGGATCATCTTGTCGGGCGGACCGTCAAGCGTCTATGTCGACGGGGCCCCGAAGTGTGATCCCAAACTATTCGAACTGGGCATCCCCGTGCTGGGCATCTGCTACGGCATGCAGTTGGCCTGTGCCGCACTCGGCGGCAAAGTCGACAACACCCCCAGCCGCGAATATGGCCGCGCGGCATGCACGATCAAGAACACCCAAACCCTGTTTCGCGACCTCGAGGGCGAAATCGAAGTCTGGATGAGCCACGGCGACCAGGTTTCTTCGATCTCGGAAGTCTTCGAGCCGCTCGCTCAAACCAGCACCTGCCCCTACGCCGCGATCGCGCATCGCACGCTGCCGATCTTTGGGATGCAATTTCACCCCGAGGTTACGCACACGCCGCAAGGCGGTCAGATCCTCAAGAACTTTGTCATCGACGTATGCGGCTGCGAAGGCACCTGGCAGCTCGGCGATTTTGCTCAAGCTGCTATCGATCACGTCCGTGAACTTGTCGGCGATCGCCGCGTGATTTGTGGATTGAGTGGCGGTGTCGATTCATCGGTCGTCGCGGCACTGTTGTACAAAGCGATCGGACCGCAGCTTTCGTGCATCTTGATCGACAACGGTTTGCTCCGCAAAGACGAGCAAGCATTGGTGATCCGTGAATTCAGCGACCACTTCAAAACCGACTTACACGTGGTCCATGCCGAAGAACGATTCCTAGCGACGCTCGCAGGAATCAGCGAACCGCAAGAAAAACGTCGACGAATTGGCTTTGCCTTCATAGACTGTTTCAAAGAAGAAGCAACCAAAATCAAGAACGCTCACTTCTTGGCTCAAGGCACGTTGTATCCCGATGTGATCGAAAGCGGCGCCGACCCCGATGGACCTGCCGCGACGATCAAACTGCACCACAACGTAGGCGGACTTCCCGAGGAACTTGGCTTTGAACTGATCGAACCGCTACGAGATTTGTTCAAAGACGAAGTCCGCCGACTGGGGCTTGAATTGGGGCTGCCGGAATCGCTCGTTTGGCGACATCCGTTCCCCGGACCAGGCTTGGCCGTGCGTTGCCTTGGCGAAGTCACTCGCGAAAAATTGGATGTTCTTCGCGAAGCCGACTCGATCGTCGTCGAGGAAATTGTCAATGCGGGACTGTATCGCGAAACCAGCCAATCGTTTGCCGTGCTGTTGCCGGTGCAAAGCGTTGGCGTGATGGGTGATGCACGAACCTATGACAATGCGATCGCCATCCGCAGCGTCAAAACCGATGACTTCATGACCGCCGATTGGAGCCACCTGCCGTACGATCTGCTGGCCCGCATGAGCACGCGGATCATCAACGAAGTCGCAGGAATCAACCGAGTGTGTTACGACATCAGCAGCAAACCCCCAGCAACGATTGAATGGGAATAGGGAAACATAACAGCATCCCTGCGACACGCAGCCCAGCACCGCTGCTCCGTTCCTTCCTGTAGCATTTTTCAACCTTTCAACTTTTAACTTCAGACTTCTGCCATGGCTGGACAATTCATTTACCAAGTCACGAACCTAACCAAAAAACACGGCCAGAAGGTGGTGTTGAATGAGGTGAACTTGGCGTTTTACCCCGGTGCAAAGATTGGTGTTCTCGGCCCCAATGGCGCCGGAAAATCAACGCTGATGCGAATCATGGCGGGGCAGGACACCGAATACGAAGGCACCGCTCGATTGGGCAACGGATTTAGCGTTGGTTATCTGGAACAAGAACCACCGCTGGACCCAACCAAGACGGTCTTTGAAAACGTGCAAACCGCTGTGGCCGATCGCCGCGCCGTGATCGACCGCTACAACGAAATCAGTGTGCTGTTGGGCGACGTCACCGACGATGACCAGATGATGAAGCTTTGCGACGAGATGGCAAAGCTGCAGGACATCATCGACACGCAAAATCTGTGGGAACTCGATCGTCAAGTGGAAACCGCAATGGCGGTCATGAATCTGCCACCGGGCGATGCGAACATCGACAAATTGTCCGGGGGCGAACGTCGCCGCGTGGCAATGTGCCAACTGCTGATTCGCCAACCCGACCTGCTGCTGTTGGACGAACCGACCAACCACCTCGACGCCGAATCGGTCGCCTGGCTCGAACAACACCTTGCTCGCTACAGCGGCACCGTGGTCGCAGTGACGCACGATCGCTACTTCCTCGACAATGTGGCTCAGTGGATTTTGGAAATCGATCGCGGCCAAGGCATCCCGTTCGAAGGCAACTACACCGCTTGGCTGGACGCTCGGGCGAAACGTTTGGCCGTCGAGCAACGCACGCAGAAGGCTCGTGACAAAACCTTGGCTCGCGAATTGGAATGGATTCGCATGAGCCCCAAGGCGCGGCAAGCGAAGAGCAAAGCTCGTATTAAATCCTACGAAGAATTGTCGGCTCAATCGTACGAGGACAAGCCAGACGAGTTGGAAATCCAAATTCCATCAGGACGCCACCTCGGCGACCTCGTGATCGAAGGCAAAAACATCCACAAAGCGTTCGGCGACAAAGTCCTGATCGACGACCTCAGTTTCCGTTTGCCACCGGGCGGGATCGTCGGGGTGATCGGCCCCAATGGCGCCGGCAAAACCACGCTGTTCCGGATGTTGACCGGACAAGACACCCCCGATTCGGGCACGATCCGCGTCGGCGAGACGGTCGACCTGGGCTACGTCGACCAGAGCCGTGATGCGTTGGACCCGAACAAGACGGTTTTCCAAGAAATTAGCGGCGGCCATGATCACTTGGAAATGGGCGGACGCAGCATCGCGTCTCGCTCGTATGTATCACGATTTAACTTCAAAGGCCCCGACCAAGAAAAGAAGGTCGGCAACCTTTCTGGTGGAGAACGCAATCGAGTCCACTTGGCAACTCTACTACGAAAAGGTTGTAATGTGTTGCTGTTGGACGAACCCACCAACGATCTCGATGTCGACACGTTACGCGCCCTTGAAGAGGCGATTGAGAACTTCGCCGGTTGCGTGGTTGTCACCAGCCACGACCGCTGGTTCCTTGATCGACTCGCAACCCACATCCTGGCGTTCGAAGGCGACGGGAAACTAACGTGGTGCGAAGGCAACTTCGACATCTATGAACGAAACCTTCGTGAGCGGATGGGAGACGATCCGGACGAAGTTTCCAAACGAGCTCGTTACAAAAGCATTCATGCGGGTTAATTTCACCGCAGCGGGTTTGCCCAACGCGTGCTGAGTTCTAGGAAACGGATTCAGCAAATTGAACATTCCGCAAAGCAGCATTCGGACACGACACCACGATTCGACATGCTGCTTTACCCCTCGCGGGTAAATCACCCACACACTCTCACTTAACAACGAAAGACGAAATCAATGACCATTCTTCGAGTCGGCACAAACGAAAAGTATTCGGACGGTTGGAGCTCTATCTTCGGTGACGGCCCCAACCCAAAAAGACCACGAAGAAAAAGTCCAGCAAGAAGTCTGCGAAGAAAAAAACGACAAGCAAAGTAAAAGCAGCCGCCCCCGCAGCCAAAGCGACCAAAAAGAAAACCACTAAGAAAAAAGCGGCTGCCAAAACCACCGCCAGCAAAAAGAAAGCAACCAAAAAGAAAAAGAAGGGCTGAGCCAAGAGCTTAAATAGAGCGGGACAGGCTTCCGGCCATCCGATCCAACCATCGGCCCGACCGGAAGCGGTTTTGACACTCCCGCAGTGACACCCCTCCCTTCCACCGACGCTTTCATCCCGAAACGTGCCCCACGAGATGCCAAACCAATCGCCTTCCGATGCAATCAAAGAACCGCTTCGGCGACTGGCGGGTTATCTAAACTTCTCGTCCGGCACCAGCGACCCTGCGATCTTTACCGCTTGGAATGAAGTCTATCAACAAGCGTCCGCCGGGGACCCCTTAACAGGGCCCGCCGCGTGGTTGGTACTCAAAGACTGGATGACCGAAACGCTCGCATCGCTGCAAGCGAGCCAAGCCGCGTTTCGTGACACCAGCCAAGCACAGCGAGTCGTCAAGATTCTGTGGAGCGATCTGCTTCCCGCCTACGTCGACTACCATCGCGATCTGCTGTTCCACCAACAGCCCGAACTGCTGTTCAACGGTTTCTTCATGGGCCGTGCGGCCGACGTGATCCTGGCACTTGCTTTCGCCGGTGACGCGGCCGAGGCAAGCGATGAAGAGATTGTCGATCGCGCTATCGAACAACTCAACGACTACGTCGGTTACCGCCCCGTACCTGTGCTGGAAAATCGCCGCTGCGAACCGTACCCTCACGAGTTTGTGCGGCCGATCCCGCTGTATATCGCTGGCGCCGGGATTTCCGCAGGTCCCTACCACAACGTGATCGAAGCGGCACTAGAAGTGCTTCGCAACACTCACCCCGATATCCTTCGCGCGGCCTCGTTTGACTTGAATCGCGTCCAAGAGCTTTCGCTGGATCCGCGAGCGTTCGATTTTGATCATCCGGTAAACCGACGGCCAAATTATCACTTTGGTGGCTGGGACACACGGTCGATCACATTGGATGGTCACTACGATCGCTTTGTGTTGCGTCAAGTCACACTGGATGCTTTGCT
>NZ_ANOG01000927.1 GCF_000346295.1 Rhodopirellula maiorica SM1
CTCCATCGTCATCTTGGTCGGTGTCGCACCACGATTGGTGGTGACGCCATCGACTGTGATCCCGGGTCCCGGCGGCCCCACGGGCGTTGCGGTTCCCAGAGCCGTCGCATCGGAAACCTTGTTTTCGCCAATCTGGTTGTCGTCCATGTACATGTTCATGTACTTGTACTCGAACATCCACTCGCCTTTGTCATGGAGGTGAGCCCCCATGATCCCAGCCGGAGCGTGCTTGTCGGCGAGCGCGCGGCGATCATAGTTATCGGCCATTGAAACCGACGCCAAACAGCCCAGCGAGCAACAAGCGAGAGCGAAACGCAGCAACATCAGAAGCACATCCTGGCGAGTGATATCATTTTCAAGAACCGACGAGATCGGTTACCAATGATTCCATCGGCCTCGGACGCCACACTCGTCCCCTTCGACGGTCGGAGTCGACACAAGCGACAGCACTGCTACAACCGGCCCTGCCGAGTCTCGACGCTTCCAACTCTCGACACTGTTGGCTCTGGACGCTTCCAGCTCTGGACGTTTCTGGCTCCCAGCGTTAGAGAGAGTGGCACTTTACCATTCCTGGTCGGCACTGAGCTCAACCCAGCGTTCTTCGGCTTCGGAAAGCTCGACCTCAAGCGCCTTGACCTGATTATGCAGCTTGACTGCGGCATCGGGATCAGTTTCGGTAAGCAGTTGATCGTTCAGCTTTCGCTTCTCGTCGTCCAAGCGGGCAATTTTCTTCTCGACGTTTTTCAGCTCTTTCTCGGCTTTGCGTTGATCGCGTTGTCCTTTGCGATGATCACCGCCCCCTTTACCAGGCTTGCCATTCGTTGGTAGCGGCGTTTTCCCCCGCGCCAGTTCGCTGTCGTCGACCTCTTTTTCGATCGCGGCAAGGTAGCTGTCGTAGTCACCGAAGTGATTTTTCACAGTGCCGTCGCGCACTTCGATCACACACGTCGCCACGCGGCGCATAAAGTGACGATCATGGCTGGTGAAGATCACGGTGCCCTTATAAAGCTCGAGAGCCCCGGCGAGCGCCTCGACCGTTTCGACATCCAAGTGGTTCCCCGGCTCGTCGAGCACCAGTACGTTCGAGTCACTGAGCAGCAACGCGGCCATACAGAGCCGTGCACGCTCGCCCCCGCTTAGCACTTTGACCTTCTTTTGAATTTGATCATCACGGAACAAAAGAGCTCCGGCCATCGCCAACAATTCTTGCCGCGTGGTACCGGGAAGCGAGTTGTATTCGAGATGTTCGATGACGGTCATCCGCTCGTCCAAACTCGTATAAACGTGTTGGGCATAGGTACCAATCTCGGTTCCGTGCCCCCACTTCATCTGCCCCTCTAGCGGCTCGAGCGAGTTGACCAACGTCCGCAGCAGCGTCGTTTTCCCTTGACCGTTATCCCCCACGATGGCCGCACGTTGCCCATGCTCGATTTCCAGCGTGATGCCATCGGCGACCGTGTGATCGGGATAGCCAATCGCCAACTCGGTGCAACGGAACACAGTACCTTGTCGAGGATCAACTTGTGGCGCCCGCATATGCACCGTTGGTTCATCGCGTTCAATTTCGGTGGTCTGCAGACGTTCAAGCTGCTTCGCCTTGCTCTTGGCTTGGCTGGCGGTCGACGCGTTCGCACGGTTCTTTTCGATAAACCGTTGCAGTTGTTTTTGTTTTGCGATCACCGTCGCGTTCACTCGCCGGTCATGCTCGCGGCGTTCTTCGCGGTAATCGAGGTAGGCGTCAATTTTCCCCGTGAACATCGTCAACTTGCCACGCGAAAGCTCGAGCGTTTGCGAGCAGGTCGCCTTTAGAAACGCTCGATCGTGGCTGACAATCAACGCCGCTTTGTTAAATGCTCGCAAAAAGTGTTCGAGCAGAATTTGGGTGCGAAGGTCCAAAAAGTTCGTCGGTTCGTCGAGCATCAACAAGTTGGGATCGTGCAGCAGCAATGCCGCCAACTTGACACGCGTCTGCCAACCACCAGACAACGCTTTGACCGGCCCCTCCAAATAGGCCCCCTTGAGTTCAAACTCGCCCGCGACTTCGCCACACCGCCATTCGGGTTGGCCGCTGTCTCGCATCAGGAAATCGAGTGCGGATTCACCGGCCTGAAAAGGGTCATGTTGGCGGAGGTAGCCGATGCGGAGCGAAGGATGGGTGATGATTTCGCCTCGCTCGAGCTCTTCTTCGCCCAGCAGGACCCGCATCAGGGTCGATTTGCCCGCTCCATTTCGACCAATGAAACCGACCTTCACGTCGTCGACGAGGGAGACATCGGCCCCATCAAGGACGACTTGATCGCCGAATCGCTTGTGAGCATCACGGAGTTGGAGCAGTACAGCCATGTTCAAAAAAAATTTGGAGCGAAAACGAGAGGTCGATTGTGAGCAAATCGAAGCGGATCCGAATTTGCTCGCGGCAACAAAAATCGGCGACTTGAGAATCACCGTGGAAGAGGGAATTTATCAGTCCGATGGCAAATCCCAAAGGTAGGAGGGACCACGATGAATGCGAACCAGGCCGACAACCCAGGCCGTACGTCGACTTTCCCAACAACTCACTTACAACCACTAGGAACCTAGCGGACGATATTCTAAATTCTGAAGGTTAGAGACAATCATGGATTTTGGTAGAATGGAGGCGATGAAACTGCCCTCCCCTACTCTCCCCTGCCCTTCAGCAACCAGACGGCGAATTTGCCGATATGAATAGCTACAGCTTGGACTACATCGACGACTTGTATGTCCAGTACGTTCGGGACCCTTCGAGTGTCTCGGATACTTGGCGTCAATATTTTGAGCAATTTCTTGTCGTTTCGAACAAGAGCTCATTCACCAAGAACGGGGAAGTTACCTCAGCCGCCCCCGCTGCGGACAGTGCCGCCGCCCCGCTGGATCGTCGCGGTTCAACCGGTAGCGAAACGACGGATCAAGCCATCTGGATGTCGCGGATTCAAGATCGCGTCAACCAATTGGTGCGGGAATACCGGGTTCGCGGCCACTTGGCTGCCAAACTCGATCCGCTGGGAATCCTGAAATCGGATTCTCCGGAATTGAGCCCCCAGCTTTACGGGATTTCCGACCAAGACCTTGAGCGGCCACTCGACAGCAGCGCGCTAGAGAATGTCAGCGGCAGCACCTTGCACGCCATTTTGACCAAGCTGCAGAACACGTATTGCCGCAGCATCGGCGCCCAATTCATGCACATCGACAATCGCAATATCCGCGATTGGCTGCAAAAACGGATGGAGACCACCGAAAATCGGCTCGAATTATCGCACCAAGTCCAACGACGAATTTACGCTCGTTTGGCCGATGCTTCGATTTTCGAAGAATTTGTACGCCGCAAGTTTGTCGGCGCGAAAACGTTCTCGCTTGAAGGCGCCGAAAGCCTGATTCCGATGTTGGACCTGGCGCTCGAAAAAGCCGGCCAACACCAAGTCAAGGAAGTGGTGATGGGGATGGCCCATCGCGGACGCCTGAACGTGATGGCGAACATCCTGAAAAAACGAGCGATGAACATTTTCTGGTCGTTCGACGATCCCGATCCCGAACTCAGTCGCGGGGGCGGTGACGTGCGCTACCACCTTGGCTACAGCAGCGATTGGATAACCGCCACCGGCGACAAAATCCATATCTCGCTGTGCTTTAACCCCAGCCACCTCGAGTACGTCAACACCGTCGCGTTGGGACGATGTCGCTGCAAACAGGACTATCGCAAAGACACCAAACGCTCGGAAGTGATGACGATCCTGATCCACGGTGACGCGGCATTCGCGGGCGAAGGCGTGGTCCAGGAAACGCTGAACCTGAGCGAATTGGAAGGCTACCGCACCGGCGGTACGCTGCATATCGTGATCAACAACCAAGTCGGATTTACCACCGAACCGCGTCAAGGCCGCAGCACGACCTATGCGACCGACATCGCAAAAATGCTGCAAATTCCGATCTTTCACGTCAACGGCGAAGACCCCGAAGCGGTTGCACAAGTCGTCTCGCTGGCGATGGATTTCCGCAAAGAATTCCATCGCGACGTCGTCATCGATCTGTACGCCTATCGCCGTTGGGGGCACAACGAAGGGGACGAGCCTCGATTCACCCAGCCGAAGATGTACTCCGAGATCGACCGACGCGCCAGCGTGCGAGAACAGTATCTCAATCGATTGGTGGAAATTGGCGAAATCAGCGTCGAAGAAGGCGAGGATATCCAGAAAAAGCGAACCGAGAAACTTGAAAGCGAGTTCGAGGCCAGCAAAAACGAACCCTTCGTTCCCGACACCCAGACACTCGCTGCGAATTGGTCCGTTTACTTCGGAGGCCTGGAACCGGCGGAGGTTACCGACACGACGGTCGACCAAGAAAAGCTCAGCAGCCTGCTCGATTCGCTGACGCGATTGCCCGAAGGATTTGCGGCGAACAAAAAGCTGAAACGCCCAATGGCGCTTCGCCGCGAAATGGCACAAGGCAAAAAACCGCTCGATTGGGCCAGTGCGGAAGCCGCCGCTTTTGCGACCTTGTTGACCGAGGGCTATCCGATCCGCATGACCGGCCAAGATGTCCAGCGGGGTACGTTTAGCCATCGCCACGCGGTGCTGCACGATACTAAAAACGGCGAAACCTATATGCCGTTGGCTAATCTCAGTCCAGATCAAGCGAGCGTCGAACTTTACAACAGCCCACTTAGCGAGGCCGGAGTGCTGGGATTCGAGTACGGCTACTCGCTGGACCGTCCGGATGGATTGTGTGCGTGGGAAGCCCAGTTCGGCGACTTCTGGAACTGCGCCCAAGTCATCGTCGACCAATTCATCGCTAGCGCCGAAGACAAGTGGAATCGGCTTAGCGGATTGGTCATGCTGCTGCCGCATGGTTTCGAAGGCCAAGGCCCCGAACACTGTAGCGCTCGAATCGAACGCTTCTTGGCGATGAGTGCCGAGCACAACATCCAAGTGGTTCAGCCGACCACCCCGGCTCAACTTTTCCACCTCTTGCGACGGCAGGTGCTTCGCAAGTGGCGAAAACCGTTGATTCTGCTGTCGCCCAAGAGCTTGCTTCGCCACCCGTTGGTCGTCAGCCCGATCGAAGAGGTCGCCGGAGGCCAGTTCCACAAAATCCTCGGCGACGAAAAGATCCCGCTGTCGAAATGCAAGCGATTGCTGATGTGTACCGGCAAGATCTACTACGACCTGCTCGAAGCCAGAGAGTCGCGAGAGATCGACGATGTGGCGATCATGCGAATCGAACAGCTTTACCCGCTGCAAGCCGAGACGCTGACCGCGGCGCTGGAGGGACTGCCACCTGGAACCGACATCCACTGGGTGCAGGACGAACCGACGAACATGGGCGCTTGGCCCTACATCAAACTGAACTTCGGAGACATGGTCGCCGAAAAACACAAGTTCACGGTGATCTCGCGAGATGAATCAGCCAGCCCGAGCACCGGCAGCATGGCGGCTCACAAGATCGAGCAAGCCGAATTGATCGACGCTGCGTTCGCGGATCTATAAAGCATTTAGCAGCGGAATCTCGCCAAGAGTCCAATGCCATCTACTTTGGTACTAAACGGGTGGCATTTGTAGCGGTGCGGCGCGGGGCCCGCCCGGTCTAAACCGAACGTTTTACTCGCCTCAACCGGACGGCTCGCGCCGTGCCGCTACCAAAGAAGATGGCATTGGGCGCGAGCCGCCGGGTTGCAGCGAGTAAAACGTCCGACATTGAACGGGCGACAAGGGATGGATGACGGACTTCCTAGTCCGTCAATGGTGGATTCGACGGACTAGGAAGTCCATCGTACGACTGGTACAACAACTAGCTAGAGCCGTACGACTCGACGGCAATACGGCTATTTGCCGTCTCGCAGACGGTCAAAGTACTGCTGAGCGTGCTCGCGTTCGGATCGCGGCAGCGTTTGGTTTTCCGACGGATCGCTCTCTTTCGACAGCGCCGCTTCGATCGATTGCTTGACGTCTTCTTGCGTGATCCCTTTGCGGTTCGGGCCATCGGCGAATCCCGCAATAATGGCCTTGCCCTTTTTCACTTTGCCGCGAACTTGGGTTTCGTAGGTATTGGTATCCACCTCGTCTTCGGGGCGATCGCCGGACCCGCTGCCTTTACCAAGCCCATCGCCCTGCCCTTGCCCGTCGCCCATGCCTCCCATGCCGCCGCCTTGGCATTGTTGACAGCCTGCGCCTCCACAACTCTCACATCGCATTTGGTTCTTGGATTGCGATAGATCATCGAGCGCCGACTGCAAATCTTCGAGCTCGGACATTTCCTGCTGCATTTCGCCCAGCTGATCAGCCATCTGCTCCATCGCGTCGGCTGCTTGACCGGCGTCGCCCTGCTGCATTGCTTGCTGGGCCTGGCTCATCGCTTCGGCCATCTTTTGCATCTGCTGCATTTGGCCATCCTTTTGGCTCATCTCGTTCATCTTTTGCTGCATCTTCGCAGCATCCTCGCCTCGCCCTTCCTTGCGGGCTTGGTCAATCTTTTGCTGCAACTCTTGCTTTTTCTTCTCGTGTTCTTTGACCGCTTTTTCGAGTCGATCTTTCATCTGAGCAACCTGTTTTTTCAGCTGCGACTTCTCCTCTTCGCTCAGCTTCCCATCACGCATCTTGTTGGCAAGCTGCTTGACTAGGTCCTTGGCTTTGCCGAATTCGCCCTTTTCAATCGACTTAGCAACCTTGTCCGCCGGGCCCGACTCGAGCCCTTTCATTTGCGACATCACACGTCGCATTTGCTCGGAGGACCCGAGTTGTTCACGACGTTCTTCGAGCTGCTTTTTCAGATCATTCAACGCGATCATCGCCTCTTTGCGATCCATGTTTTCGCGTTTCGCGATTTTGTCGAGATCCGCTTCCATCTTTTCAAACAACTCTTCGGCCTCTTTCAGACCTTCGGCCGAGGCTTTGCGTTTTTGTTGTTGGATCCGTTTTTTCAGCTGAGTCGCTGCCGCTTTGACTTGCGTGACTTCGGCGATATCGATTTTGGGCGTGCTGCCGGCATTGGTGTTTACTGCGGGCTCAAGCAACGCCAACACGATCACCAAGACGGGAATTAGCGAGATTGGCAGCCAACCTAATCGCGTCGGTTGGAGCGAGAATTTTTCGGCCAGCTCGATTTTGGCTGCCTTTTCTTCGGCATCATTCACTAGTGCCAAACCAAAATCGCTGTTTCGCGAATCTGCATCCAAACTGATCGAACTGCTCAAACGTTCGCGAAGCCCAAAGCGACGATCCACTTCGGCCGCAACCGCCTGTTTCGAGGGTGCCGTTGCGATCGCATGCACTGCTGCGGCGAGCACCGCTAACACCCCGGCCGCGATCAACCAAGCATTGGTCCACAGTGAAAAATCAACCTCCATGACAGCAATCGCGGGCATTGCAATCGCGATGACCGCCACCAAGATTGCGGCAAACAACGTCCAGCAAAGATTGCGGCCAAATTGGGCAAAAATCAGACGTCGACGGGCACTCACGACTCGCGATTCGATTTGGTTCATCACTAATTTTCCTACGTTGAAAAAGGCTCTCCCCCTTAGTATAGCGCATCGGGCTGCCTAAAATGAGAGCGAACGTGTGTATTCCGCTTTCAACCAAGGGCTCAAGTGCTTCAAAAACCGCCAAAACTGCCCGACCCAGACGAAAATCCCGACGCCGACGTGGTGATCTACGATGGGCAGTGCAATTTCTGCACTTCTCAAGTGTCTAACCTACGGCGACTCGATTGGGGTGGATCGCGGCTGACTTACCTATCGCTGCACGACGAACGGGTGGCGGAGCGGTACCCGGACCTAGAATACGACGATCTGATGAAGCAGATGTACGTCGTCGACCGAGACGGCGGGCGGCATGGGGGTGCGGATGCGGTCCGCTACCTGACGCGTCGATTGCCCACGATCTGGATTGCCGCCCCAATTCTGCATATCCCTGGATCTGCGGGGCTGTGGCGGTGGATGTACAACCAAGTCGCAAAACGACGGTACAAAATTGCCGGCAAATCGTGCGAAAACGATGCCTGCGAAATTCATTTCAAACAGTAACGTTCGCCGCAAACGACGCTGGCAGGGCCCCTTAGCAACGGTTTCGGACGCCACCGAACTTACGAGAGAGTTTCAACCTGACCGGCCATTCACGACAGCCGTTGACGGGCTGTTGATTTAGTGAAGATTCTCGCAGCAAGGGGTGTATAATGGACTTCAGTCCGTCAATGATGTATTCGACGGACTAGGAAGTCCATCGTACGACTAAATCAACAACCCGTTGACGACTTCCGCTACGAGTTCTCTCGCCACCTGAAGCTCACACGGTTCTTAAGCAAACCACTCGACCGCATTCTTGAACATTGGCATCCCGTCGCCAAATTCTGGCTGCTCGTCACGACGCGTCCAAAACGGATGTTGAGTCGCTTCGATGTGCCGCTCGGGGTGCGGCATTAAACCGAAAACGCGGCCTGTCGCATCACAAACCCCCGCGACATTTGCATCCGCGCCGTTGGGATTGACTGGAAACGGTAGCACGTCGCTTGCGATTCCGCCCGCTTCGCCATCGGCGTAGCGAATCGCTAATCGGCCTTCGCCCTGCATCGTTTCCAATACTTCGTCGCTGGCGGCCACAAACTTGCCTTCGGCATGGGCCATCGGCAGGTACATCCGCTCGATCCCTTTCAAGAAAACGCAAGGAGTTTTGTCGACGACCAAGTGAACCCAGCGATCTTCGAATCGGCCGTGGTCGTTCCAGGTCAACGTCGCGGGAGCATCAACCGGCGAGGGAAGCCCTTCGGTCAGCACGCCCAAACGCATCAAGACCTGCATGCCATTACAAATCCCCAGCACCAACCGATCTCCTTTGCCATGCACAAAGGAATCGACCAGATCCGAGAGGTGCTGCCGCAGCTTCGTTGCTAAAATGCGACCCGCGGCAATATCGTCGCCGTAGCTAAAACCGCCCGGCAAACAGAGCACTTGATAGCGATCCTTCAGTGCTGGATTCTCGATCAAACGATTCACGTGCACGCGTTCCGCGACAGCCCCTGCCTGCTCAAACGCAAACGCAGTTTCTTCATCACAATTGGTGCCGGGAGCACGGAGGACCAACACGCGAGGTTGAGGCATGATCAATTCAGGGGTAAAAACGGCAAAAAAACAGCCAAATGACGTACAGATATTGCGAAGTTTAGACACCCAGACCGAACTTGAGAACCACGTCAAATCCCTTGCCTGCCCGGCAATGCCCCACCAAAGGCCTACGATATCCGTGACGGGCAAAACACTCGCGGCAAAAATGATCCGTCGCGCTCGTCCCGCATCCAACGAACGTATCGGCGTCCCCCGCCCCCCTCGGAATGAACCACAGCACAGGAAACCACGCTCTCATGGCTAGCTCTCGCAATGGAACCGGTTTTAGTCTGAAGGATCAACTATTCAACGCAGAACGCGTCGCCTATCTCGCCTCCTGTTTTCATGCTGCGGACGCTCAGTTTGACGCAACCGGCTTCGTCACCGAGACGATGAAGCAGTTGAAAAAGTTGGAACTCAAAGAACGGATCGTGCATATCGCCAACACGCTGGAACATTACTTGGCTTCGGACTACACCGTCGCCGCCAAGCAAATTACCGCCGCGCTGCCACCGCCATTGGACCCGACAAAACGCGATGACGATTTTGGCGACTTTATCTTTGCCCCACTGGGCGCGTACGTCGTTCGCAATGGACTCGACAAACGACACCTCCGATTGTCACTCAAAACGATCAAAGCGATCACGCAACGATTTTCGATGGAGGACGCAATACGCGCATTCATCAACACGCACCCGACCGAAACGCTCAACACGCTAGAGAAATGGGCCACGGATCGCAACTACCATGTACGACGCTTGGTCAGCGAGGGTACCCGACCTCGACTTCCGTGGTCCGGCCGACTGTCGATCGATACGACCACCGCGATTCCGCTGCTGAACAAGTTGCATGCTGACCCCACTCGCTATGTCACACGATCGGTTTCCAATCATCTCAATGACATTGCCAAGACGCATCCTGATTTGGTTTTGGAAACGCTAAAGCAGTGGCAACAACTCGGACATCAAGACGCGGCCGAGCTGGGATGGATGTGCAAACACGCGTTACGGACTTTGGTCAAACAGGGAAATCGCGATGCACTGGCACTTCTCGGATTCAGCCCCAGTCCTAAGATTACGGTGACGGATTTTGCCATCCACACGCCGCAAGTTCGTCCAGGCGACGCGATCGAATTCACGTTTGAGATAACGGGCCGCAAAAACGAATCATTGCTGATCGACTATGTGATCGATTTTGTCAAAGCCAACGGCAGCACGTCGCCTAAAGTCCACAAGATCAAACAGGTTCAGATCAAGAAGGGCGAGACAATCTCTTTGAAAAAGCGTCATGTGTTACGCGACGCCGCGACGACGTATTCGCTTTACCCCGGCGTTCACCACGTCACGCTGCAAATCAACGGCCGATCCTTCGGAACTCAGTCCTTTGACTTGCAATGAATCCGTGCGAACGGGCATGTTCCATGGGCTGACTACAACATGTCGCCACTTCGTGGCTGTTCGGTGATGAGACACGAGCACGCTAGTCCTGAAAGGACGACACGCTGTAGCCACGGGTGCAAACCCGTGGATGCGAGGACAAACGCAATCACAAAGCCCCGAAGGGGCGACAGGAACAAGATGCTCAATCTTGCGTTTTCGCTTGCCGCAATAATGAAATCAAAGCTTCAAAATCGGACGCGGTTTCCACCATTTCCACCAGTTCACCGTTATTCTGGATATTAAATATTCTGCCAGTCATGGGTGATGTCGCATTGTAGAGGTAGCACCGCGAGATTTTTATTGCCGCTGAGGATGATTGTTCGTCACCAAAAGCGTTTCATGATTCTAGCCGAAACACTTCGTCCATCTAAAACAGCATCCAGTTGACCACTCGCGCCACTATGTTCACCAACTCAGCGGAACAGTTAGCAGCCAGCGATTATTCTGATTAGCGAGTCGCCGATCGTCTTCCATCTTGATCGTACTCCAAGGCATGAACCGTTCTCCGTTGGCCGTCAGCGAACTGACTCGCACCGTAATCTCATAGTTGATGACCAACGCGTTAGATGAAATATCGCAATGACGATTCCTCAGGTACCTCGTCACCAAACTCGTCAAGGATTCCACCGACACGCCGCGCAAACGACAATGTAACCGGCCACTTTCCTCGAATATCGGCAGTATTCCAATTCATTCGCGTTAGGTTTAAGACGTCACGAACAGCATCGGTTGGTTTGCTGTCACCAAAACAACGTACTTCAAAGGGCTGTGGAATATGCGGTCCGGGGTAAGTCTCTAATGCAGGCATATAGCCGGATGTATAGAGGAATGTGCGATGACCATTCACAGTGCAAACCGTTCCGATGTTTGGAGGGTACGCCCCAAATCTAAGCAATCGGAAAGCACTCGGAACCAAGGTAACCATACTGACAATTGGGATTTCACGAAGCGCATCTCGAAATCCAACGATCTCTGGCTTATCGAATTCGCTTGTCTTATGAATTATCAAACGAAGCGGTGCGTTTCCGGTCCTAGCACGGTACTCGTTTAAAACTTGCGTACCCAAAATGAAAGCTTGCCGTTCGGTAAGTTTGGTATTTCGTCTTTGATCTGGGTCTGCCGGCACCGCTTCCCCTCGGATCGCAAAGCCTTCGCCCTCGCTGGAAAACGCTTGGGCCAGACTTGAATGCACCATGTGTCGCATTGTTGTGCGAAAATGATGGAAGCTTATCCCGACAAAACATGTTTCAACTTCTCCGACCGGCAGGCGCCAAGGAACGCCACCTGACTTGTAGTAAAGTGCTACCGAAAAATTCCACGCGCGAGTCGCTGGCTCTTGGTTTGTTCCGGAGTCCTCTGTCAATGACGGGGTAACAATTTGGATGGGCAGTCTTAGCTCCAACGCCTTGGCCTTCAATGCATGTCTGAGGTCGCGTTTCAACAAATCTTCTTTTGTTTGTTCTATTTCCTCGGAAAGATCAAACAATTCAAGCTGCCTCAGCCCTTGTTGGTCTTCGATGTGTTTGGCAACCTTTTTTTCCTCCTGCGACAATTCTCGATCAACGGTTCTAGCCTTCAGAGAAATGGACTTTGGCAAGCAAATCAATACGACGTCGGGACGGTTTGTGTCTCGCTTGGCAAGTGACGTGATTCCGGAAACGAAAATGTCAACTATCTCCTGAAACCGTTCAAAGCGATCGCGTTTCGTGAGCTGTTCAGAGAGTTGGTCCAAACGTTCGCCCGGAACTGTGACGGTCATTTCGTCACTGAATTGAAGATTCTTATGGAATGCCCCCGCGAATGATGGGAACGAACGATTCAAGCTTGAAGGGTCACCCAGAAACGGAATTGTGTCTGAACAACGCTCAAGCCACTTCGTCGCGCTATCAAGCGTTTCCTTAGTGCCAACCAAGCCAACATTTATAAATGGGTTTCGCGCAGAGCCGAATCGCAAATCGAATGGGCCAGCATACTCAAGCCCGACCTTTGGATCCGTCTGCTGAGTCGCTCCGCCAAACTGCAAGCTTGGTTCCGGAAGTTGAACTATGCTCATCTCGAACGTCATTCGATTTCCTCACCGTCTACATCGTGCGAATCGCTCATTTCCTCTGACTCCGCCAACTGCGCAATCTCCTCTTCCAAATCAGTGAACTCAGAATCTTCAAGGTCGCCTCCGTTAGCTCCCGCAAACATCTCTGAGCCGAACGAAACTGTAGGAGGACGATTTGATAAAACAACGGTTGGAGCAGCAGGCTCTAGGTCCTCGCGGCATCGCAATGCAAAGACTCCACCTGATTCCCCAGAAAGCATCGCAATCCAAAATGTTACATCCTGATGTACCGCTTGGTTGAAATCCTTTGCTGCACGACGTGTAGAAAGAACGTTTATACGCTCACGCCCGATGGGCCATCCGACTCCATCTCGTGTGAACGTATAGCCGGGCGAAAGCACGACAGCCCAATCGTCATTGAAGTCCATCACTTGGACGGCAACTGCTTTATGTTCGAAATAGATAATATCTTTGCTGTCGCGTTTTGAACGTGCTTTAACAACTGTTCGCGTTGCCTTCCGGACACGCCCTTTATATGAGATCTTTCGTTCATTGCTGTTTTCAGGCTTTGGATAATGAGCCCTCCTTCGACGGTAATCGACTCGAAGGCCGATCTGACGCAAATGTTCAAACAGCAATTCGTTCATCAGTTTAACGAAAAGCACACGACCATTGGGAATCGCAAGCAATTCGTCAATTGAAAGTGTGATAACGGAGTTTCGCTTGAATGGTAGTGATGTTGACGAACTAAGATGGTCCAGATCAAAGAACGTGTAAAATGTATAATCATGGACGTGTCCGCCCGGAAGATTATCGCCACCGCGTTTCTGTCTTAATGATCTCATTGATCTGACGGTCGTTGACGCGCACCAGACTGTTTTGGGTAATTCGTGAAAAACTAATGCGTTTGCCGCGAAACGTATTGTTTCTTGAGTTGCAGGCAACGCCGTATTAGTTACTTCGTCCACAACCTCCGGTCTCGCTTGCAAGGTGACAATGAAGTTTTTGTTTTCTTCATCTGGTCCGAAAGATGCGTCACCATTGTTATTGACGGTTGCCTGCCAGAGATCAGCAAGGCCGGATCCTCTTCTGTCCATCTGGCCACCGCCGTAGAACAGATCAGAAATCACGGGGTTTCGATAACCCTTGATTCCGCGTCTATCGCCCTTGATCAGCTCTTCTATCGACATGCCTCCAGTTTCCGCATTTACGTCATCTATCAGTCCGCCTGGGCTCTTGATCGTTATTGATGTGGGCGTCACGACAATTTCAATTGATTCCCCGCGTTTGTAGTCACGATGAACGAGGGCGTTTACAATTGCCTCCTTAAGTGCGATCGAGTTGTAAGCTTGAACTTGCTTGGAATGCTCGGCTTTGAGTCGAAACGAAAAGTTCACGAGTGATAAAAAGTCCGTTAGCTCGTCAAGCTGGCTCCAGAGATTTCCCGCAATTTGCTTCGTCACTTCAATGGAACCAGAGTCTTCAATCTCGTCAGAGTCAATATCATCCCCCAAGCATTTCCTGAGCCAATTCTTGGGGCCTCGCAGGGCGACATTAATCTCGGCGCACTCTACGGTCGCATTGGGCTCGGTGCCGAAAAGTAAAAGCCCACCGTATGTTGGAACATGGTCTTCCCCCACGGGCGCCAGCAAGTGGAGTCGATCACCGGCATCCAAGAACCAGTTCTCGTCTTTTGCAATCCAAAAATTCAAGGTTTCAGCGTATTGCTTCAAACGAGTCTTCATGAGAATGAAGTCTAGATTATCAGCTGCGCCGCTTTGGATGGGTTGCATATCAAATGAAAGTGGCACCTGATGTTCAGTCGTTCGATGCTTAGCCGGTGGCGTTTTGCCTATGCTAAGCTTATTCCATAGGTCGATTTCAAAGAGGTCATCGAAGCCGCGAATGGTGACTGAATTAAAGTTTGACCCAATTTTATCGGCGAGCTCTCGAACCAAGGGGCTCAACTGAACTTCGGACTCCTTATCCCGAGTGCACCAAAAAACTCCCTGAGCGAATTGGTTGGTGAATTCAATCTGCTCGTGAAAGAGATCATTCATCACTGATCGTTCGGCACCCCGATATCCGACAACCACAAGAGGATGATCGCGAAGTAAAGGACGAATACGCTCGACAATTTCAGGAGCAAGAGAGAGTACTTCGCCGGAAAGGTTCTTGTCGGTGTAGTGTTCTACCGAGCCATGAATATAGATAAGTTGAGGCTCGGCAGGTGCACCGCTAAACATTACTAGATCGTCTCTAGTTTTGATTTTCGCGATGTAGTGCGGCCTTCCTTCCAAGGTTGCAGCGCGCTGAACACAATCGTCGAAGTTCGTTGTCAAAACTGTGTGGACCCAACCTTGATGCAGGATCTTTGCAAGGCTTCGGTAACCCCGGTTTGGATCGACGGGAGGTGAGATCAGTTTTTCAAAGAAGTCCCTGCGGTCCCTTTTAATGCCAAGCAGGTTGTCAATTGCCAGAGGATACAGGTCGGCGAGATGCACATTGGGATCAAACCACTGCTTTTCGGCCAGCCAAGGTTTGTAGTCGGAAGGCCGAACTGTGGGGTCATTGAACAGGCGTCCATTATCTTTGCACCAAGCCCATTTTGCGGCACGTTCAACTGTGTCGCCAGCTGCAGGAATTCCGGACGAAATGGATGCCCCGGCACCGATCAACATGACCGGCAACTTATGCTCAGCAAGCAGAGACCTAATCCTGCCGGGTTTTGCGTGTCGGATCTCGTTGCTCATGTAGTTTTTATAACGAATTGCGTCGGAGGAAAAGACAGCCAGCTTTCTTGGGTTTGGGTACGACAAAATTTACAGGGTTGTTGCATGTTTTTGCGGAACGCCGCCTGCAGTGTTTCGGACTCGTGATATCCGGTGGCTGACTCGCGGGGCAACCCCTCCATCTTCTCGGCGAACGGGACGACGGCGTCGTTCACCTCTTCGGCGCAGTCGGTGCGATCAGGCGTGAGCACGTTAGTCCTGAAAGGGCGACACGCTGTAGCGACCGGTGCAAACTCGTGGACGGGGAGAGAAAAACGGCCTCGAAGCCCCAAAGGGGCGACATGAATTGGTGGTGTGTAAATTCCTGCCGTCCCTTCGGGACTACGGGCACGGAGGGGACTCCGGTTCCATGGGCTGACGCCCATGGCTACAACCTGTCGCCACTTTGTGGCTAAATGAGGCACACGTCCAGTCCTGGGCACCCCCTTTCTGCCGAGGTGCTTTGAG
>NZ_ANOG01000928.1 GCF_000346295.1 Rhodopirellula maiorica SM1
TATCAAACACGGCTCGGCAGCAATGGGACGCGGCTTTCCGGCGGTCAGATGCAGCGGATTGCCTTGGCACGTGCTTTCCTTCGCAACCCCGACATCTTGATCCTCGATGAAGCGACAAGCCAGATTGACTTGGAAAGTGAGCAACTGATTCACCAAGCGCTGGCGAAGTTCTTGGTCGATCGCACCGGAGTGATGATCACCCATCGCCACACTAGTTTGTCGATGGCAGACCGGATCGTGGTGATCGAAGCGGGACAGATTTCCGATTCGGGACGCCACGAAGAATTGATCACTCGCAATCGGTTCTATCAAAGTCTATGTGGCAGCGAGCAGCGAAAGGCAGCCTAGTTCGACACGATCCGATCCCGCATTTGCTTCCGTTGGCGATGGCCTTCGGTTGGCGGTTGTGCGGATCGTTCATTCCATCGGTCGCGAGCGTGGTCGAAAATAGGTTCGGTTACGTACCCGAACGAAACCCACACGCCGGGTGAATTTTATAGCGGAGCGGCGCGAGCCCAATGGCATCTACTTTGGTAACCATTGGGGGGCTCAAGTAGTGGGATTCGCCAGAATTCCCATCTTTGCTGTTGAAACACCAGGAACTCTGGCGAGTCCCACTACCAAATTAGATGGCATTGGGCGCGAGCCGCCCGGTGAAAATCGAACGGTTTACTCGCTGCAACCGGGCGGCTTGCGCCGCACCGCTATCCAAAGTAGATGGACGTCGCACGCCGCGTGCTAGAAACCGCCTGAGAACGGATCGTCCATCGGTGCTCCTCCGCCAAACGGATCGCTGTCCGCGGCGCCGCCACCAACATCAAAGATGTTGCCACCGTCATCCGCAGGGGCCGCCGCGTCCATGGCTGCAGGAGCCGCAGGATCTCCTTGGTCGGCACCGGCGAAGGCGTCGTCGGATTCGAGTTTCGCTTCGCCTGTGGCTAATTCGACATCGTCGGCGAAGGGATTTTCGGCCGTAGGAGGAATGGGCGGCGGAGTGACCGCGTTTCGCGGAGCGGATGCGGTTGCCGGGGGAGCTGCTGCTGCGGCGGCGCTCTCAATTTCGCCATATCGCTGCTGCGAACGGCTCGCGGCTGTCGCCATCAATTCCAAACGTGCGGTCTGGCGAATCTGTTCCAATTTCAAACGCTCGGCGCCTTGAAAACGGGCCAACGAGCGACCGATCGATGGGTTGCTGCCTAGCCGGGCTTCGAGTTCCGCCCCTTGACGCCAATCCGCTTCGGCTTGGGGCGAATTTCCAAGAGAATTGGCGACTAGACCACGAAAGTAATAGGCGCGTGGGTCTTTGATGCCATTATCGATGGCCATCGACAGGAACCTGTTGGCATCGTCGTAACGGCCGGCATAAAAGGAGTGCACTCCTCGACCGTACATTTCGGACAAAATCGGGTTCTGGGCGTTGGCTGATGGAGAATCAGTCAGCAGGCAAAATGAGCCTGCGGCAACCAGAACCGCGCTGAGTAACGTCTTTTTCATCGGGCGTGCTCCCCGTGTGGAGGGGTGGAGTGTTGTGCTAATCGTGAAGTATTTACCGAACATTATGCTCGCAAAGGATTTTGCGTCCTACAAACTCTAGTTGTCGCATCCAGCTCCGGCAAACGTTTTCTTTCGAGACATGCGGCGTCACACGATTAACGTTTTACGAAAAGGCCGACCTGTGACCCATGTACGGCCAAACGGCGGCATCCACTGATTGTAATCAATTTGTGGCTTAGGTAACTGAGCGAATCGAAATTACGCTGCTGCAGGGACCGGGGCGTTGCTGGGTTTGTCATCGATCGCTCGATCGGAATCGATTGCCTCTACCGCTCGGCGTAACACCGGATCGAGACTCAATCCGCCCTCGGGCTTCGTTTCGGCTCCGGTACCTTGCTTCTCAGAGGTCGATTCTTTGCTCCGTTTGTCACTCAATGCCCCTTTGTCACTTGATGCCCCGTCGTCGCTCGCGGGTTCCTCGTCGTGCAGTTGGATTTCCGATGCGGCAGCCAAGCTGGGGTAAGACGCCTCGCGCCACCGCTTGCTCAGTTTTTCAAGCGTATTTTCATCCAGACTCACCTCCATATCGGCATTCGGGCTGACACCCCATTCGTCCTCGGGTTGGGCGTCGATAACACGATGAATGTTTTTGCCGTTGGGGCGATAGTACCTCGCCACGGTGAGTCGCAGAGCGCTGCGTCCGTATTGAAGCGGCAAGATGTTTTGGACGGTTCCTTTGCCGTAGCTGCGAGTACCGACAACCACGGCCCGCTTGTGATCCTGCAGACAGGCCGCGACAATTTCGCTGGCACTCGCCGAATTTCCATCGATCAGCACGGCGACGGGTTTGTCAAGGTTGACCAAAGTGCCCGGTTGGGCGTCAAATTCGTCGTAAACCTTGCCGCCTCGAATTCGCGTCGAAACAATCCGTCCGCGATCGAGAAACATGTCACAGACGTTGACTGCCGCATACAGCAAGCCTCCGCTATTGCCTCGTAAATCGAGCACCAGTCCACGGAAATCATTGTTCAACCGCTCCAGCACGGTGCGCAATTCGCCGTCGGTCTTTTCCCCAAAGCTGGTCAAGCGGACATAGGCGATCGACGGATCGTCTTGCAAACGGTACACCCAATCGTTGTCTTCATCGCGATAGTCCCCAATCACCGATTCGAGTTCGATGGTGGATCGGTCGATCGACAGCGACAACTCTTGGGCGTCCCCGTCTTGATTGTCGCGGCGTACGACAACATAAACCACGGTACCAATCGGGCCTTTTAATCGAGCACTGACCTCTTTCAAACTCAGCCTGGCAACGTCTTCGCCATCAATTTTGACGATCTCGTCCCCAGGCATCATCCCCGCTCGAAGTGCAGGCGAACCGACTAAAGGGGTGACGATGCGGACGGGCTTGGTGATGTCGGGTTGCTCGACGTAGATACCGATTCCCGCAAATTCTTGACTCATGCTGTCTTGGAACGACGCGTAGGCATCCAGTGGAATGTATTCGCAATTCTGGTCCAGGATCGACGTCATGCCATTCATCGCGGCGGTCAGCAAACGCTCTTCGTCAATCGGATCGACATAGTGGTGATGGATCAAATCGAGTGCGTCTCCCACCAACATCGCCGGTTTTGCCCGTCGATGAGTCAAATAGCACAACAGCGAAAAACAAAACGTCAGCAGAATGATATTCAGATTGCGTGAAGGCATGCAGACGAAGCCCCGAGAGAATCAGCGAACGAAGAATCGATAAGTTTAACCGGCAGGTTAGGCCAAACGTTTGGCAGAGTGTGACCAGTCGAGGAAGGCGGTCAAAAAATGACACCTCTCCCGCTGTGCCTATTGTACCCGACAGCCGTATGGGATTCAGACAGGACTTATTGTATCGACCCACCGCAGATGATTTTGGCCTTTTTGTGCATGGGGCGGCGGCCAAAGGGGCGTCCGGCTTTGTCAACGTGGGGATATCGCAGGGATGCTGGCTAAACGCCCCCCATGAACGGGATCGGCAACAAGATGGCATGTTGTTGGATCCACGTCATCAGCCCGTCCCAGCTGGTGTACTGGGACAACTGCAAAAACGCCAAATAGGTTCCCACGACCGGCAGCATCAGCAGTCGTACACTCCATCGCGAGACGCGGGCCCACGTGCCGCTGGGTTCGGGTTTGCTTCGCGCCCGTCGCAGTGCCAAACCCTCGGCGATCCGAGCGGGCAAGATAAAGGCGACAAAGACGAGGCAAGGCAACCAGACGACTTCACGCGGAGTGGCTTCGATCTTCAGCAGGTACAGCGGAATCGGCATTAGCACCAATCCGATGACCATCGCAAGTAGCCAAGCCCACGGAGCACGACGAAAGTCGCGACGAATCGTGCGAACCGCAAACAAACCCCGCAGCCGGTTGACCGAGGCGAAATGAGCTTGCAGCATCGGCAGGTAGAGCAGCGAGATGCCGAGGCAAAAAATGCACACCGCACCAATCACTCCCGCAGCTCCTGGTTTGCCATTTCGGTTCGCAGCGATCAGCAACGTCGCCGGCGCGAGCCAGATCAATGTGCCCACAAAACCCCGCAGCCCCAGCCAGAAAAGACGTGGCAATTCAAACGCCGTCGTCATTTCCCACAACGAGTCCACTGCGGCGTGATACGTCCGCGGACGCCATGCTTGACGCAAGAAGCGTTTGGGTTGTGGCCACAAGTAGTGTTTGAGGGATCCGCCGCGAACCCAAGCCCAAAGTAGATAGCCGATCGCAAAGAAACAAGCGATCATCGCCATCATTCGCATCGAAGCGGCCTGGGCCGAACCCGGATCAATCAATTGGGCAACCGATTCCCAGTGAACCAGCAACTGGGTCGGCAATGATGCGAGGAAGATCGCCAAAGCAGCCAATCCCACTTTGCCTGCACGATGCAAATTCGGCAGCGACTCTGAAAATTTGGCTCCATTGGTCAGCCGCCCGGCAACGTCCAACAGGTAACCGAACGCAATCAATTGCAGCAGCGGGATCGCGGTCAACACCGCCAAGATCACGATCAGCGAAGCCAAAGAAAATGTGCCTGAGACCGACCATTTCAAAAAGGCCAAACCCCGTCGCAGCCGAGTTGGCTGAATCGATTCATCATCCGCGATCGAGGTGGTTGGAACTGGGGCTGCGGGAACTGAGGCGGTGGGGACTGAAGCGGCTGCCAACCCATCGCTATCGACTGGGGAATCCAGGGTTCCAGCGGCCAGAGTTCCAGATGCCAGCGATCCTGAGTCCAGCGATCCCGGGCTCTGGTCGTTCGTTTCATCGACAAGCGTTGCCGGTATCGGTATTTCGACTGCGTCCTGATCGACAAGCGATGCCACAATCAGATCGGGCTGGGTCTCGCGGGGCACGTCGTGCTGCAAATCGGTGTGGGAGGAAGATGGTCGAGCCACGATTGACGATCTCGATGAGCAATTGGGCTAGAGACGGATGCCGGGATTCCGTTCCGACTTCGATTCTATTCGCATCGGTTGCGGGGATCTTGGTCGCATCGCCATGGATTGAGGACCTTTTTCCTGAAAAACCCTGTGTCATTGCTAAAAGCCCTATATCGTTGCGTTTGTTTGGCTGAAACTCATGCGGCATACCGCGAGTCGCCCCGGTCGAGTTCGACCGCTCTGGCTTTTGTTTCGCTGTGAAGATCCAGTTTGGCATCCAGTTTGGCAGAGTGTGACGGTTTTAGCGGTCATGCCCGAATCGCACAGGCTCGGACAAGTCATTGGGGTGGTGCGGCCGATAGTTTCTAGCAAGGCGGTATGGATTCCGTCTCGAGCAGGTCGATGTGAATGTCGACCCTGAGCTTTGGATGCCCATCGCGCATGCTGCTCTTGAATTGTGAACGCACCCGGCGGAAGGAACTGCCTGATATGAAACATTTAGTTCGACGCGGCCGCATTGCCATCGCAGCTTTGATGCTCAGCGTTTCAGTGGGAACCGTATCCGCTGATTGGCACCAATTTTGGCATCAAGCGAGCATTGACTATCACCGCAACAATGCATGGCCCGATCCATTCCAAGAAATGGACGCTCGTCACGCGATCGCCCCATTTGAGGTGATGAAAAATAACGGATGGCGTCTGCACAACACGATTGGTCACGAATTGTTCCGATCTGGTGACGGCGCTCTCCTAGCCTCGGGGCATAATCGTGTTCATTGGATCGCAACTCAATCCCCCGAGTCGCGACGGAACATCTACGTTCTGCGTGGCAAGAGCGACGAAGAGACCGATGCTCGCGTCGCTTCGGTACAGCAGACCTTGGACGGTATCCAAACCGCGGGTGTCCGAACCAATGTCTTTGTGACCGACCGCGAGCCTGCCACGGCACCGGGTGCCTGGGCAACGAAGATCAATCGCAATTGGTTGCAGGTCCTGCCAGATCCGAAACTTCCTTCGGTTTCCGCATCGGGTGGTGCCACCGCGACCCAATAACCTTTGCGAGCAAACACTAGCTTTGCGAGCAAATTGGAAGAGCCACTTATCGCTTAATCATTGCTAGCGTTTAGTCAAAGACGGACTTTCTTTACAGGAAGTCCGTCTTTTTTATTGTCTTCTCATCAAATTGGTAAACGCAGTCAAGTTGCCGGGGGATTCGGGTCGATCCCTAAAAACGGAACCATTCGATTAAACCGCAAATTTGCTTGCCCAGACCATTTTGAAGTCTCCACTCCTATTCGAGGACTTCATCGGCATGCCTTCGGGAGAATTTCTCGTGAAACGATCAGCAAAAATTCAACGCGCACTGCTCTTCTCGCTTATTGCCGGTTCAGCCGTGAGCTTCTCGACGGGATGCTCGAACCAACGGCCGACGTTCGCGTCGATGAACCCATTTTCGCGATCGACGATCGATGCACCTAAAGCGGCCACCCCGTCGATGACCGAGTCGATCGCTTCGACCGCGACCGGTGCGAAAGACCAAGTCAGTGCCGTGGGCGTCTCGGCCAAAAACGCGATCGGCAAAACGACCAACGCGATCGCAGGTGTCTTTCGACGTGATTCGGAGAACGATGCCGAAGAGGCTTCGGAAACCGATCCACTGCGATTGACCGATGAACCGGCAACCGTGGGCCCCGAGGTGCTTGTCGCCAACGGACAACTATGGGAATCAACCGGCAACTTCCAAAAAGCGATGGAAAGCTACAACAAGGCGTTGGAAAAAACGCCCAACGATAGCGCCGCGTTGACCAGTATCGCGAGACTGCATTTCCGCCAAGGAAATCATGTCAAAGCGACTGAGTACTTCCAACTTGCGATCAAACAGAGCCCAGAGGATGCAGCCCTGTACAATGATCTGGGGTTAACCCTCAGCAAGACAGGGAACCATGACGAAGCGGCAAAAATGATCGCCAAGTCGCTTGAACTAGCTCCGGGGACATCACGTTATGCCAACAACTTGGCGAGCGTTTTGTTTGAATCCGACAAGAAGCAAGAAGCGTTGCAGGTGTTGATGCAGAACAACAAGCCAGCGGTTGCCAACTTCAACATGGCCTACCTGCACTACAGCAAGGGGCAAATGAACGAAGCTCGCGGTTTCTTGTCCGAAACCCTCAAATATGACGCTCAAGGCGCTAGCGATGCCGCAGTGAAGAAAGCGGTCGAACGCTCACGCGAAATGCTGGCACAGATCGACGCGTCACGCGGCGTAAATCCAGCTCAAGCAGCGGTCGAAAAGATTGCGGCTCAGACACCGAAGACACAAACGCCAATCGCGCAGACGGCGGGCACTCCGGCAGACGGTTCTGCCGCGGCTGCTGCTAATATCGCGGCTCGGGCCACGACGGATGTGCCTGCTGCAGCGGTCAGCTATCGACCAGCCGCGACCACTTGGGCACCAGCAACGTCGTCAACCGCAGCATCACCGGCCACCGCTGCAAGTGCGCCGGCCATGCCAAGCTATTCGACACCTAGTTTCCAACCAGCAACGTTAAGCGTCAATCCAAAAGCGACGCCCGAAGCAACGCCGGGTACGTGGCCAACCACTCCTGGGGCGGCCGCCAAACCTGCTGCCAAACCGGTTCAGCCTGCGGCAGAAAAACCAGCCGAGGGCGAAGCCAGCTCGTCAGCCGACTCCGGTTTCCAGCTGCCACACGGCTTCCAGTTTCCTGAATCGCACTGATGTTTGAACGCGGCATAGGCTTGCTAGCCCTGCCGTTCTCAAAAGCAAACATCGCCGCCCGTTATCGTGCCGCTTTAATCGCTTCGTGAATCGATCGTTTTGATCACGAAGCGATTCATGCAATTTTGACGTCCTCTGTGAAACGTCAATCGTGCATTTCTTCTTGCGGATACGGAACAGATAGATCGTGCAGCTCTGCCAACGCATTGGATGCCGCTCGTTGTTCGGCATCCTTTTTGTTATTGCCCCAAGCGGCTGGGAAGCTGCGATCTTCGATCACCGCAGAAATCAAGAATGCTTTGCGGTGATCAGGACCCGTTTCGCGGATCATCCGGTAAACGGGAGTGCTTGAAAGCTCTCGCTGTGCGTATTGTTGCAGCGTGCTTTTGAAATTGCTTGCGCCCTGGCTTTCCACGGCGACGCGGACTTCATCGGCAAGCCATTTCTTCAAGCGTTCGCGAATCACCTCGGGACCGCCATCCAGATAGACTGCGGCTACGATGGCTTCGAAAACGTCGCTGACGAGTGACTTGGGAAAGCTGCGATTGCGAGTCACGCCGCGTCCGACGATCAAGCAGCGATCCAGACCAAGGGCGCAGGCAATCTTTCCACACGAACGTCGGCTGACGACATAAGATTTGATCTTCGTCAAATCGCCTTCGTTGTATTCGGGATATTCCTCGTACAACCAGTGACAGACGGTCAACCCGAGCACCGAATCACCGAGAAACTCGAGTCGCTCGTTGCTTTCGAGTCGGTGAGATGCGCCCGAAGCATGCGTCAAAGCGGATAGCAACAACGATTCGTCTTTGAAACGATAGTCGATGATTTCCTGGCAAAGCCTCAGTTTCGATGCCTGATCACCTCCGTCGACACCATCCAGGTCGTCGACAAGGTTGATTTCAGCGGCATCGGAAACGGAATCAAATTCCGATGAATTCACGAATACACCCTGTTTGCTGTGTGACATTGGTTCCAATCACCGCAGCGAGTGCAAAAGGCCGAGAGAAATTGAGCTTGGTACGGCAGCCTACGAGTTCGGTTTTAGACGAGCGATGCTCGTCGCCGAATGAGGCTGCCCGCGGCTTCGTTCAATCGGACTTCTTGGACCTGCAGGTACCCTAGGAAACAGGAGCCTCGCGAAGGTCTCGTTCGACGCTGATTGGAATGGAGGACTACTCTCTGTCACACGCCGGTGATTGAATTCGGGCATTTTCGTTTTCGGGCCGCATTGCGACACCCTCGAAAATGGACTCAAGCACCGGTGTGTGACGAACTGGCCCAGTCTACCGAGTGGGATTCGGCTTTACCAGCGGAAAAAGTCCGGCGACAACGCAGGATGTCGCGAAACTCGCTCGATATGCCCGAATTCAGGGGGGGCTGCGAGCGGCGGAGCGACACTGGGGGCGGAGAATGCTAACCCAAAACTAGGGTGCCGAAACGGTTTGCCGATCCGCGCGTCCCGCATCGGCAATCACTTCGGCGTCGTCGATGACTAGGAAATGGCCGTGATCCGACGTCACGATGATGGCGGTGTCGTCCCATCCCTCGGTGCGTTGAACCCAGTTGACGAGGGTGTCAAAGGCGGCGTCGCCGCTGAGGACCGCGCCAATGCTGCTGTCCAAATTGTTGGCGTGGTTGGCCCAATCGACGTCCCCCGCTTCGACCATCAACCAGAAACCGTTTTCCGATTTTTCCAAGATTTTCAAAGCGGCTTCGGTCATGTCGGCAAGTGTCGGGTTCTCGTCGATATCGGCTTGGGAATACTTCTCGGTTCCCTTGGCATCAAAGGTAGGATTGAAGTTGCCGTCGGCGGTTTGATATGGCAAATGGCCGCCGGTGGCGCCATAGAATCCTAGGAACCGCGTTCCTTCGCGAATCGCCTGGTCGGCGCCTTTCATCAATCCCACGCGTCCGGCAACGCCTGGGGTTCGCTGGGCGACGGTGTACTTGCCGCCGTTTTTGCGATCGATCGCGTGCCGGTCGGATTCGTGAAAGTAACGATTGCCTTGGGCAAAGTTATCGCCTTGTGCTGCGTCCTTGTCTTTGCCTTCGCCCCAGCCACCGCTAATGATCACGTCGATGCCCTCGAGCGGTTTGTCGCGATGGGACGCCGATCGCAATCCCACCATGTCACGAGCAATGTCTTGATAGTCGTAGCGAGCCACGTTGTTTGCATAGGCTGCCGCAGGAGTCGCGTGACTCAGTGGAACATTCGAGACGACACCGATTTTGAATCCTTGCGGTTGCAATTCACGAGCGATCGGCACGATGTGTTCCCCATCAACCGTGTAGTTGATCGATCCGTTATAGGTTTTGACGCCCGCAGTCATGCTGACGGCGGAAGCGGCCGAGTCGGTGACGCTGTGCGGTTCGCTGCGATCCAAGCCAAGCAGATAGTCGCTGTTGCTTTGTTCAAGCCATGGGTAGGCGCCGCCTCGTTTGGCGTTGTATCCACCGGACGCGTCACTGCCGCCGCCAAGCACGACTTGCGAATTGACATCGAATTTCGTGCCACCTAGTCGTGGGCTCGTACAAAAGAATCCGAAGTCGGTTTTCGTGCCGCGGTAATTCTGAATCGACAGGACATCGCCGCGGCCGGTGTCGTAACTGACTTTTCCTGATTTGTAGATGGCTGCCGCGCGTGTGGTCTGCCAATCCATACCATCAAATACGAACAAGATGATGTTTTTGCGACCTTGCTCGATGGCAATTTTCTGCAACCGATAGACATCGGTTTGGTCAAAGTAGGCGGCGGTGGGGTTCACGGTGGCTTTGGGGACGCTTCCATACAGTTTCTCTAAACGCGCCGGGTCGCTGTAGATGCTGCCTTCTTCGCGAAGCGGATCGAGCGTGATGCCAAACGTATAGATTGGAATCAACCGGTTGCTATGGTTCAGCCAAGTGCTGTAGCGGCTTGGGATGTGCCCCCAATGCCCCCACGAGGCGGATTGTTTTTTGATCGCTTCGGATTGCAGTTCACGCATCGAGTCGACTGGCGGAGATACCGGATCGGTAGATCGAGACGGAGTAGGCGATTTCGACGAAGCCTCAGCAGCGACGGCGACCGACACCACGGTGTCTTTGCCATAACACGCCTGAGTCAATCCAACGCTTGAAGTTGCAATCAAGGCAAAAGACAGGGGCAACAAGAAAAATCGCATGATTCAGATCGGATCAGAGTGAAGGGCGTGACGACAGCAAATAAGCGTGAGGATGGCAAGAAAGACCGAGTGACCATCGGTCGCTGCTGTTTTTGCACACAATACCTGCTGAGGGATCGTTTGTCAGATCCCTAACTTTGATTCCGGAGCCTTGTTTAACAGAATCGTCATTTTTTCGACACGCAAACGCCACAAAAGCAGTGTGGAAAAGCCGAGGCCGATTCCCAGACTGCTCCATTGATAGAAGGTCAAGCCACCCGCTAGCCGTAGTTCGGGACGCCATAACTCGCTAAAAAATCGAAACGTCGCATAGGCGATCAGGTACAGCAGCATCCAGTGCCGAGTCCCGCATCCTTTGCGGATCCCGTACGCCGCTACGATGGCAAACAAGATATGGAAAGCAAGCTCGTACAATTGGGCGGGATGTCGCAGCAGTGATCCACCATCTTCGGCCGCTGAAAAACGCAGTCCCCAGTTCTGGTTCGTTGCCACCCCGTAGCAACAACCATACAGCAGACATCCGATGCGGCCGATCGCGATCGAAATGGCGACTGGAATTACAAACGTGTCTCCGGTGGAAATTCGAACATAGAATGTCCACTTGGCAAACTCGACTCCTAGATAACCGCCTGCCAATCCCCACAGCACCGTTTTGCCATCGTTGAACCACAGATCCAACGGGTTGCCACCGGCAAAAGTGCCCGCCAGCATGAATGGCAACTTCGCCGCGACCGTCGCGCCCACCAAGCCGCCAACCAAAATCCCCACTCGCTGCGCAGTATCCAAATTCATGGACCGTTGGCGACGACGAATCCAGTAGGCTGCGATCGCTGCTGCCAATCCCATACAAACAGCGTAGGCGATTCGGGATTGGAACATGAAAGCCTATTTCTTCAGCGGCGGAAGCGTCAGGTGGCCGGGGCGATACAACGTATTGTAAGCACAGAAGGGCACCATGTGACCGCTCGGCAACACGTGATGCGTACAGCATTTCATCAGTTGACGAATGTCGAAATTGTAGGCATCTAGAAAACTTGTAATCGTGACCCGCATCAAATCTTTGGCGGTGGCTTGCTGCGACAGCACGCGGGCGACGAAGCGATCGAGTACCGGATCGACGTCTGCCGCCGCGAGGTCGATTTGGGATTGGGGGGACGATTCCGCAGGCCCAAGCGAGACAACGTCTCCGCAACCACAATCACTACCACAGTGCGACATCCGTTCCAAAAACAATTGGATGAGCTGTTGAGATCGCTCGGGCGTAAAACTGATGCCGCCGGCAATCAAGTCAAGGTTGTCGGCAACCGGAGCGATTTGATTCAGCGCCGCCAAGCGGTCTCCATCCCGCGCCGCCAACATGATTTGATGACAGTTCGGATGAGCACAGGGAAGTGGAGTGAAATCATGTTCGCGAATCATGTCCCCGCTGGCCTTGGCCAAACCTTGGATGACGTCTGGGAACGTCACGCGATCCTCTAGATCGGCGGGCAGCAGATGGCGGCCGCTGAACGTCGCTGGCTGCAGACTCAGTCCCGTCACATTGGGGCGCCCCAATGCCTCGGCCCATAATCACGGTAAAAATGCTCATCAAGCGGGGCGGTTAACGTCGACACCAACGTGACATTCAAATCCGCTTCGGCCAACCGATCTAGTGCTCGACGTTTGCTGTCGACGACGTCTTCGCCACGCACCCGGCGAACGGTCTCGCGATCCAGCCCGTCCCATTGGAAATAGATTTCGATGCGATCTCGGTTCTTTGCCAAACGCTCGACCAGCCCCGCGTCTTTGGCTAACCGCAATCCGTTGGTATTGATCATCACATAATCGATCGGCCGAGCGAGTGCCTCATCGACAACTCGTTCAAACTGAGGATGAAGCGTCGGTTCACCACCCGACAATTGACACACTTCGGCGTGCCCTTCGCATTCGATTAATCGATCCAACGCGGTAATGATGTCGTCGAGTGAATGATCTTTACCGGACGGTCCGCTTGATGCAAAACACATCGGACAGCTCAGGTTGCAACGGTCGGTCAGTTCCACCAATCCGATACAAGTGTGTTGCTCATGTTCTTCGCACAACCCACAATCGTGCGGACATCCTTTGGCCGATTCGGTGGATCGCACCAATGGCAAAACCGATGCGGTGTGCCCTTCGCCGCGATCCCACCACTTTACATCACTGCACACAAAATCCTCACGCACACCGTGCTGGGGACATCGTTTGCGAAAGTAAACGCGTTCGCCTCGCGTGATGATTTTCGTGGGCACGACGGCCATGCATTCAGGGCACAGCGAATCGGTGGTGCCGATCATGACGTGATTGGCACGTGGTCGAGGATCAATCGCCGAGATCGCGGATTTTGAAAGCGGGGTAACGGAGCGGTTGATCATTCGCTGGCACTTTCGCGTCGAGCTGTCATCGCGTCGTGATGAGCACGTGCGGCATAGCGAGAACGTATCATGGCGGCAATGCTGATGATGGTTAATGTAAAACTGCCGATCACCGAGATGCTAAGTCCGACCATGGTTGGACCATAGCCAGCATTACCGATCGTGATCATCGTTACAAAACCGCCAGCGGTACATACCGGCAAAAACAAGACGAAAACGATTGGGGTTAGCAGCAGAGGCAACACCCATTTCCACGGCATTTGCACGGTCACGCCTCGCAGCAACGAAACGACAACCCACAGCGATGCAAATCCCAGCACGCTCAGCATCAGGATCATCATGATTGGGGAATTGCCCATCGCAGCGCCGCTAAACAGCGCGATCATCAGCACGATTCCCCCGATCACGCCCACCGCCGCGACCGAGCTCATTCCACCGACAAACTGTACCGGCCCCGTTTCGGGCAACGTCAACGGTTCGGCTGGTTCGGCGGTTTCGGCAGGCGGTTGATAGGGATTTTCCATTATGCAGTCGCTGTGCCGTTTGGTGCCGTTTTATTTATTCCCGATCGCGATCAGGTATTCTTGGCGGTCTTCGCCCACTCCGATTCCGGTCCGTATCAGCAAGCGATCGTCGATCGCGACGGGGGTGGCAAAGATCGAATCGCCCGACGGGTTCTCGGACAACAAATCAAACCGATTCGGAGTCGCCGCGACGACATAGATCATTCCCGCTTCGCTAGCGATATAGATCCTGTCCCCGACCAGCAGCGGCGAAGCGCTAATGCCCCCACCGAACAATCGCTTTTTCCACATTTCCGTTCCGTCGTGCGTTCGCCAACAATACAGCACGCCATTATCGGCCGCACCGAAAACATAGCCAGGGATCGCTAACAAGGACTGTTCGTAACATTGTACGGGATTCTCCCAAAGCACGTTGTGATTTCCTTTGCCGCTAACGCACCACGTTCCCGATTTGGGATTGCCACCGCTGACCATGAGGTGTTGTTGGTCGTCCCAGACCACCGTGCCGCAAATGGCTTCGGTCGCCGTATCGACACTCCATAGTTCTTTGCCATCGCGCGGGTTGTACGCACAAATCTTGTCCGCGCCGGCCAGCAGAATTTGTCGTCGCCCGGAAAGCGTCGTCACAATCGGCGAAGCAAAATTTAGGTTTTTAGGACGGCGGGTCTTCCAGACTGGTTTGCCGGTTCGCGAGTCCAACGCATACAGTCCGCTGTCTTCGCCATCGTACTCCGCAGCGATGATCACGAGATCGTCTTCGACAATCGGGCTGGCTCCGTACCCGAACTGAAACGCCTCGGGTGCAAAGTTGCTTACCTTCCGCTGCCACACTTCGCGTCCCTCGGTGGTCAAGGCTGTGACCCAAATGGCATCGTCGGTGTGAAAGGAAACGTACAGACGGGTGCCGTCAAATGCTGGGCTCGGTGATGCGTGGGAATTGTGCGGATGAATGCGTTGGGGCAGCGTGCCGCGATGGATTACCCATTGGTCCATCAGTCGCCCGTCGGATCGATTCAGTTTCAATACACTTTGCGTTTGCTTGTCGGAATCCGCGGTGGTTAGAAAAATCGAATCTTGGACCACAATCGGAGTCGAATGTCCTCGCCCTGGAATCTTGGTTCGCCATGCAACATCGCTTGCGGTGTCCACGTCCCAGCGAAGTGGCAGCTTGATATCGGTTGCGGCATGATTGTTGGCATCGGGCCCCCGCCATTGAGCCCACTCCTCAGCCACCCCGTCCTGGGCGATTAGTGAAACCAGAAACAGCATCGAGAGCGGAAGCAGAATGTGTTTCATTTTTTCCTCAGAAAAGGCACCGCGATTCGAAAAGCCGCGATTCGAAAAAGAAAGAAGTCAACGGTCGTGGTGATCAGAGACGGTCAGTTTAATGCATCGATCGAGACAGCTGAACGTGGTGCGACCTGCGGAAGTCGATTTTGCGTTACAATCACGCCTCGAACAAACAAAACAAGAATCTTTCTTTGCCGTCATACATCAAGATTTTTCGGAGATTTCAATGCGTGCTGGAATTTTGGGCGTCGGATTCATGGGCTGGATCCATTACTTGGCTTATCAACGATCCACCCAAGCCGAGTTGGTTGCGTTTGCCAGTCGCGACCCCAAGAAACGTAGCGGGGATTGGCGAGAGATCAAAGGAAACTTTGGGCCTCCGGGAGAACAGATCGATGTGAGTTCGCTGAACGTGGTTGAATCGTTGGATGCGATGTTAGAGGACGATTCGATTGATCTGATCGACATCTGTCTGCCGCCACATCTGCACGCCGATGCCATCCGCCGCTGTTTTCAAAGTGGCAAACGAGTGCTCTGTGAAAAACCGCTTGCGTTGGATGCGGTGACCGCTCAAGCACTGGCTGCCGAGGCAAAGCCGGGCCAATTGATGGTCGCTCATATTTTGCCGATCATGCCCGAGTTCAAAATTTTGGTCGATGCCGCAGGCGATGGGCGATGGGGCAAACCGATTGCTGGTCGCTTTAAACGCACGATCAGCCCGCCGGATTGGATTCCTGATTTTTATGATCGAGAAAAAGTGGGCGGCCCGCTGGTCGATTTGCAAGTCCACGACGCACATCTGATCCGGTTGCTGTTCGGGATGCCGGCCGCAGCTTCGTGTGCCAAGCAATGTAAGGACGGTACCCCCAAGTTTTACGAAACGGTATTCCAGTTCGAAGATCCGTCGTTGGTCGTTTCTGTGGGCGGAGGTGTGATCGATTCACCCGCGCGTGGATTTACTCACGGTTACGAAGTCAGCTTTGAAAAGGCGACGCTGCAGTTCGAATTCGCCGCCTATGCCGACGGCAGCACCGCTTCGATTCCGCTGACGATCATGAACGCCGATGGCTCGGTCGAGCGGCCCACGCTCGGTGATGGCGATCCGATTTCCGGTTTTGTCGAAGAGATCGATGCGGCAGCCAAAACGGTTTCTGGCTCGGACGTTTCACCAATCCTGGATGCAAAAACGGCTGCCGACGCCCTTTCGATTGTCGAAATGCAGCTCTAAGCATCGGCCCAAAATTTACTGTCGTCCACTGGCGATTGCGCCACGTAACGTTTGGTCGATGCTAAGCGGCAGATGATTTGAAGCGATGATGGTTTTGCTAGCACCCAAAATCTACTGTCAAATTCAAATCGCCCGTCTGTTTTGCTGCTTGGGCAATTGCAGGGATTGCGGCATAATGATTTCGCGACACGCGATTTCTCTGGCAATCCCTCACTTTTCCCAAGGACGGCAGACAGCATGGAGGCAATTTGGCCCGAACAGCCAGCGTTTGGTTTTGGCATCGATTCACTTAATCCCCACGCGCCGCGTGGGATCGAAGCGGTTGGGGGCCAGACCAAACGAGAGATTCGTGATCAAATCGTGCAGACCTGTCCGCAAGTTCCCGGCGTGTATGGGATGCTCAGCCGCAAAGGCGACTTGATCTATGTTGGCAAGAGCAAATCGCTTCGTTCGCGATTGCTCAGCTACTTTGCTGATTCCAACAAGGATGAAAAGGGCGGCCGGATTATCGAGAACACGCGAGCGATTCAGTGGGAAACCCAGCCGAGTGATTTTGCCGCGTTGGTTCGTGAACAACAATTGATCCGCCGTTTCTCGCCACGCTGGAATGTCCAGGGCGTGCCAAAGCGACAACGTCCCGTCTATCTGTGCCTGGGGCGTGTGCCAGCGCCCTATTTCTTTTTGGCGGCCAAACCGCCGCAAGATTGTGTGGGAGTGGAGGGGCCTTTTTTCGGTGCCAAGCGGATGCAGCGAGCGATCGACGCGCTGAACAAAGTGTTTCGATTGCGAGATTGCAGCCAACAGCAAGTGTTTCATTTTGCCGAACAATTGCAGTTGTTTGATCTTGAACATCGGCCCGGTTGCTTGCGACTTGAACTCAATACCTGCTTGGGCCCTTGTGCTGCTGCCTGTACCGGTGACGCCTATCAGACGCAAGTCAATGCGGCCCAGAGTTTTTTGGAAGGCTTTAATGACGAGCCGATTGTCGCACTGCAGGACCAAATGGAAAGTGCTTCTGCGAACCAGCAATATGAATTGGCAGGGCGAGCCTATGAGACGCTGGCCTCAGTCAAGTACGTGCATCGCAAATTAGCGATGCTTGCCAAAGCACGTCGTGACTACACCTTTATCTATCCGGTTGCCGGTTACGATGGCTGTCACACTTGGTATTTGATTCATGGTGGCGAATTGGCGGCCGTCGCTGCGGCACCCAAGAATGCCGAACAGTACGCTAAGATGAAGCCGACGCTCGAGCACTGGAAAGCGATCACTGCGAATACGATCGATCGCGGCCATGGCGCGTATCCTCACACGCTAAACCTCGTTGCCACCTGGTTTCGCAAGAACCGGACCGAGCGACAACGGACGTTTCTACCCGAACAAGCCGGACGCAAGTACCGAGCCGTCCTCAAAAAAGTGGGATAGGCTTCCAGCCTGTCATCGCAACGCTGTATGCACTTTTTGTAGCGAAACTCGCAGAAAGTTTCGGCTTTGCCGCTCTCGCGGCCGAAAGTCTCTGCGATTTTCGCTACGGTTAATCGGCATTTTTTCCTATAGGATTTGTGCCGTTTTAACGTTGTTTTTTTCTTTTGTCCGCGACTAAGAATCAAACCAAAAATTGTGCAAACGGTATATCTACAAAATCGCTAGCGGATTGCGTTTCGACTCGAGCGTTCCCCGTGTTACGCCCAAGCGATTGGTCGCTTGCAGTCGCTTCCAAACCTCGCTGCCTGAGATCTCGCCACCGAGTAAGGCCTGATAAGTCTGGATCGTTTCTCGCGTTTCTTTTTCGTTTTCGTCCAACAATTCGATGCGAAACCACTGGACGCCTCGACC
Source organism: Rhodopirellula maiorica SM1 (assembly GCF_000346295.1). Taxonomy (GTDB): domain Bacteria; phylum Planctomycetota; class Planctomycetia; order Pirellulales; family Pirellulaceae; genus Novipirellula; species Novipirellula maiorica. The sequence continues at coordinate 18,071 of NZ_ANOG01000928.1, forward strand.
GATCAAATCGGCCACAATCTCCGACCCGCTTTGCGCCGTGGCATTGTACAGCGTGTTGCGGCAAGCGACGTCCGCTTGCAGCGGATGCTCGGCCCCGACACGGTCACGCAACTTCACCACGTGACGATCGCAGGGGCGGCCACAGTTTGTCTTGTTCGTTCCCGGTGACATCACGCTACAGAACACACAGTGCTCCATATGAAACATCGGCATGTGTTGATGCACGACGATTTCAAGGTCACTAGGAACCATGGAATTGACCAAGTCCATCAACTGGTCGCGATTCAAATCATAGGAACTGGTCACTCGCTGGACGCCCAAACCGAGTAGCCATTCCGCCGAGCGATGATTGGCAACATTCAGCGAGAAATCGGCTACGACCGGTTTCCCGGTGTCGGTCAAAAAGCGGACGGCGGCAAGATTTCGAGCCAAATAGAAATCGGGTTCATGGCGTCCCAGCACTCGCAAGAGTCCCATTTCGCCTGGTTTTTGCACTCGCACGCAAGCCAAACCAATCGTGGCGTTGTGTTGATGAGCCGTCGCAATTGCGTCTTTGTACTCTCGCACGTCGTGGAAATCAGCGTAGATCGTGCAGTCGTCGAATTGGCTGGCGATGGCAACTTGTTCCAAGTTGCGGCATAGGACAGCGAGGCGAGGCGAATCGTGGCTTTGTGTGGTTGCATCGCGATTCAGCGGCGCTAGCATGCTTTGCCCGGCCGCGACATTAACCGTTCGCTCGGGATTCGATTCAAGCCGCGTGATCAATGCCTCGACCAAATCGCGACGAAGTTGGTTGAGCAACCCAACCGGAACCATCGGTCCACCATGAAGCTGTGCCGTGAAGCTTCTCAGATGAAACGGAGTGCCGCCTAGTCGTGCGACTTTCTCTCGCAGCATGGTCTCGTCGGCCGGATGCTTGTTGGCTTTTTCAAGCACCTGATCGCCGGCCACTTCCACCTTCAAACCACCGCCGGTCTTTGCCGACATTTTCAACACTTGGCCCACCGCCGCATGAACGTCGATGTCAATCTCTTGACGAACGACGGCATCGGCACGAGCGAAACTCTGACGCAATCGGCGGTTCAGTTTAGGATCGTCATTTTTAAACACGATGTCGTCGATATCGACGTCACGCCAATCAATCTCGCCGCGACCAAATCCGATCCACACTTCGTTGCCGGCTTTGGCCGATTCCATGCGGTCGTACTGCAAGTTTTTGATCGAATAGATGCGGCCGCCCTGCATCGTTTCCCCCGCGACCGCGATCGCCAAACCGTCGCCCAGTGCGACCGGTGACGCCAAGCGGACACGGATGCGGTTTTGGTCGAAATCCAATACCTTGCCGATTTCGATGCCTCGTTTGGATGACTGTTTACCCGGCACCAATCGTTTGTGGTCGTTGCCTTCGAGCCATCCGGGCGAGAAGCCTCGCGAAAACGACAGTTCCATCTCTTGACGATCGGTATCGTTAACGTGGACTTTGCCGGTGCGGATCGCATCATCGATTGCACGTCGGTAATGGCCCGTGATATTGGCGACATATTCAGGCGTTTTCAGTCGGCCTTCGATCTTCAGCGAGGCAACGCCTGCGTCGATCATGTCCGGGATTGCCGCGTAACCGGCTAAATCTTGTGGGCTGAGCAAATAGCGGACTTCCCCAAGATCGCGATCTTCACCGTCGCAAATTAGCTCGTACGGCAACCGACACGCCTGAGCACATTGGCCCCGGTTGGCGCTTCGTCCGCCCAGCGATTCGCTTGTCAAACATTGGCCAGAATAGGCCACGCACAAGGCGCCGTGGATAAAGACTTCGATTGGCATCTCGGTGGCCGAAGTGATCTTGCGAATTTCGGCAACCGACAACTCCCTCGCCAACACGACGCGGGACAGCCCCAAGTCGCGCGCGACCTCGATCGTTTCGGCGCTGGTCAAACTCATCTGCGTCGACGCATGGATTTCCAGCTGCTGGCAAATCGACCGCACGATTCGGGCGACGCCGAAATCTTGGACCAAAACGGCGTCCACCCCCGCTTCGGCGACACGCTCGATGACGTGGATCAGATCGGGCAATTCCGACGGGAACGCCAACGTGTTCATCGTTACATAGCCACGGACACCTCGGGTTCGCAGCCAACTCATCAATCCCGGCAGATCGTCCAGCCCAAAGTTGTGGGCACGAAAGCGGGCGTTAAATCCGCAGTCCAACCCAAAATAGATCGCATTGGCCCCATTTTCGACTGCCGCGCGGGCGCAGTCCCAATCGCCGGCGGGCGACAAAAGTTCGATTTCCGAGCTAACTTCTCTTGGCAATGTGTTCATGCAGCCAAGTATGACCACCAATCGCGATTTTGGGAAATGGATCGATCAGGAAATCAATTTTGGACCGCAGCACTGCC
>NZ_ANOG01000929.1 GCF_000346295.1 Rhodopirellula maiorica SM1
CCGCATCTACGACTGGTACAAGAACAAGAAGGGCGTCGATTCGATTCCTGTGTCCGAAGATCCAGGCGTGGAATCGGTCACGACGATCTTCAACTACTACAAGAAGCACGGCTTCAAGACGGAGGTGATGGGAGCAAGTTTCCGCACCAAAGAGCAAGTCATGGCACTGTGTGGCAGCGACTTGCTGACCATCTCGCCCGATCTGCTCGGACAACTTTCCGAGACCGACGTGGAAGTACCAAAGGCTTTGGATGCCGACGCGGCAGCCAAGATGGACATCGACAAGGTGGAAATGGACGAAGCCACTTTCCGCTGGATGTTAAACGAAGACGCGATGGCGACCGAAAAGCTAGCCGAAGGCATCCGCGGCTTCGCAGCCGACCTAGACAAACTGCGAACCTACCTCGCCCAGCGAATGGAAGCCGCCTCAGTGTAGGGAGCGTGTGGTTTCCCTGTAGCGAAACTCGCCAAGAGTTTCGTACGGTCACCCCGAAACGAACTCACTCTCACGACTTACTTGTGAGACGTTTCGGGTCTGGAACACGAAAACATTGATTGCGTTTCAAAAATGCAATGGTTCGCCAGACTTCGCCCCAGCCCTTCGGTTGAAACAATCGCATCTGAGGATAACCGGGGATCAAACAACCGGTATAGGGATAGCTCGCAAAGCCATCGATGGGCACCAAACCTTTTCGTTCAGGATTGCGAGCAATGTATTCCATTACGGTCTCAAGCATGCTGAGCTCGCGTTCATCTTCGCGAAGCACGTGGTCAAAGGGCTGGAACTGCAATTCGTATCCAATTCGCTTCAAACAATCGTTGGTATCTTTACGCAAACGCTTCATGGCGATCCGCTGATCCGCCCCTTCAGCAAGCCCACACCACAGTAAATGCATGTGGTCGGGCATCAAACAAAAGATCGGACAGGCAATTTGATCACGAAAGCTGACGTGAGTAAGCAGTTCACGAAACTTGTACAAAAAACGTGCATCGAGCCATCCCACTCGTCGGCCCTCGATGGTAAGTATCCAGTGGACCCAGGCGAGTCCGCGATAACACTCTGGCGGAAGCCGCTTGAGTCGCTTTTGGGTGTCCTGGTTCATCAGAGCCTCCAGTTCAATAAAACACCATGTGTCACTCAAGACTAGCAGATTCAGCCGGAAAAGCAGCTCGAAATCCTGGCATCCATTCCCACCAACGAAACCTGCTTCGCAAAGTCCTGCGGAGCCTGCGAGACTCGCGGCGGAATATGCCCATAATCATTGAACGTCGGCTCAGCATTCCCAAAAGTCTTGGCGACTTTCGCTACGAGAAGCCTATCCCACATTCCATTTTTTGATGATGTCGACGAGGCTTTGGATCGCGGGGCTTAATCGACGCCCTTTCTTCCACATGAAGACGATTTGTCGTTCACCTAAGTGCCGCCGTAATGACGTTACAACCAGTCTGCGGCACAATTCGCCTTTCGGTCGTCCCGCTAACACGCCGACGCCCAATCCGGCTCGCACACATGCGATTGTAAATCCACTATTGTCGGTTTCCGCGACCACGTTTGCGGTCAATCGTTCACGGTGTAGCGTGTGGTCCAAGGCGTCGCGGCCATGCGTTCCGGGCCGCGTCACGACGAGGTCGTGTTTAACAAGCTCACGTAGCGTGCTGTTGGGTGATGTCGCGAACGGATGTCCTTTCTTACAGATCGCTAGAAACTCGACGAGATAAGCGGGCTCGAAATGAATCAGCGGCGAAGCGTTCTCATTCTCCGGCTCGAGTGTTAGTGCCAAGTCGGCCTGTCCCGACAAGATCAATTCCTCGGCAACCTGGTTGTTCCCCTCTCTTAACACCAATGGATTGTCGTATGCTTGCCGAAATTGCTGCAGCGGATTGGCGATCTCTTCCATCATCATCCGCACGCCTGCCACGATCGTGATCGGACGCGAATCTCCCTGTTCGTCTTCGGCGAGCTCAAAGGTGGAATCCAGGCCTGCCAACAATTCAGTGACCTGAGCGTACAACTTTGCCGCCATCGCTGTAGCGACCACG
>NZ_ANOG01000930.1 GCF_000346295.1 Rhodopirellula maiorica SM1
CTAACAGCAATGTGGGATGCCGCCTAGATCTGCAGTCGCCGCAGCTTGGGTGAGGTGACGTGTTAGACGACGCGGACGTCGCTCTGCACGATCATGCCGTTTTCTACTGCGACTTTCGTTAAGTCCAATAGGTACGGGAAACGGCGGTCGAGACGTTGCGTGGGCTTCGTATACTCGCCGCTTCCGGTGCTTTCGAATCGACCGGAGACGCGTACCGGCGATTGCGGTTCGGCGACCGGTGGCACGGTGGGCTTGCCGCCAGGGAGTTGCACGGGGGTCGGCGTTTCCACCGATGCCTCGGTACAGGTTTGGGGCGCCGCGGGATAATATGTGCAACCGCCAATCGATTTGCCGGTCCATGTGTCAATCAAGTCGAAGACCAACTTGGTTACTGCTGCAATAGTGGGATGCAGTGTCGAGGGTGGCTGCGTCACTTTGTAGCGAACGCCGGCAACATATTCGCCGTCGGTCACGCCTCGTTTCAGTGGCACCGATTGCCGGTTGCATGCCAATTCGTAGCGATCGGGGACCACACCACTTAGTCGCACTTGCAAACGTTCGTTGGCCACGTCAATAAAACGTGCGATCCCAGCCCCGGTGACCTCTTCGGCCAAAAGTGGCCATGGCTCGTGCGCTCGTCGCAGTTCGAGCGTGATGTCGCCAATTTGCACGTGTCCGAGTCGTGGGAAGTTGAGTTCAAAAATCGACCGGAACCAATCTTGCTGCAGCGGCAATCCGGATTCGTTCAAATCTCGGATCACCAAACCAAAGTCGTCCCAGAGGACTTGCGGCAACATAAACCGGTCGTGCAACTGGCTTTCCCAGCGGACCAGGGGGGCGGTATACGGACGGCGATGAAAGTGAGCCACGAGTGCACGGACCAACAACGCTTGTAGCGAGGCAAGTTTGGAGATCGGTGCCATGGCAAAACTTTGCAGCATGATCTGTCCCAATCGCCGACTTTGCCGCTCGGGAGCATACAGAGTGTCGACGCGGATTTCGGCCCGGTGCATGTTGCCCGACGCGTCGGCCAACAAGTGGCGAAGCAACCGATCGGGCAGCCATAGGTGAGGCGAATCACCGACCGGGAAACGCTCTAGCGCGATGCCGAGTTCATACAACGCATCGTCGCGACCTTCGTCTGGTCGCGGCGCGTTGCCACTCGGGCCGATCTGCGTTCCGGAGAACAGGTACGACAAACATGGATGGTTTTGCCAATAGCTAATCAGCGAACGCAGTAGCGGTGGATGTTTCAGAAACGGGCTGGTCGAGGGCGTCGGTCCGCCAAGCGTCAGCGAGGTATTGCTGCTAGCACGTTGGACCTTTTCCTCGTCGCACTCATCTAGGTGAGTTAGGTCCTCGGCATCTTCGGCCAAACCGCTTTCGGGCACCAAGCCAACCGCTTTGGCTTCGGCGAACACGGTCTCGTATAATTCCGATTGTTCTTGCCAGCTCGATGCCGCCGGTAGCGCGACCCGCAGTCGGTTGCGGTCAGGTTCAATGACAAAACGCTGCAGTCGGGCGTCTTGGGGTGGATCATAGCCCTCCAGCACCACGGGTAGCTCTAAGTCTTGGGCCGTTTCATGGATGACCGCGATCAATTCGACATAATGTTCGGTGTGATGGATCGGTGGCAAGAAAACGTGGATCGCGTTGTCACGCGGTTGGACGCACAATGCGGTACGCGGGGCTCGACCGTTTTTCTCGCTATCGAGGTCCTCGGGGGCGTCTCCGGCGGGCGAAATCACGGTTTGGCGTGCGCTGGTTTCGCCGTAGACCTGCGGCAATAGCGTCTTCTCTTCGAATTGGCTTGGTTCGGTGGCAATTTCATCGGCTTCGGTTGCATGTTTCGACAAGCTGCCCAGCGGCAATCGGAAACCCATCGAGAAGTCGCCAGGCAACAAATAGAGTTCGCAGCGGCGAAACTCCCATTTCCCACTGGACCAACGGTTTTGGATCGGATTCCAACGCAGCGGCAAGACGTAACCGGTCGGTGAGGATTGCGGTGACGAAAGCCGCTGAGCCAATCGTTGTCGACGCAGTGGGTCGGTTAGCTCGTCACGTTCCGGCACTTCGTTTAATTGTGATGGGGCCGACAAGAGCTGATGCAGGCGGTCCTCGTACGCCGCGATGACAAATTCCGGCTTGACTGACAAACCGGTCGCCAACGCGGTGGCGAATTGCTCTGCGTCATCACTGCTGACCTGTTTCGCGGAAGCTTCACCACCGGGCAATTGATTCGCTCCGAACCACAGCGGATGTCCATCGGTACGGTAGCAGCAACTCATTCGCCAACGCGCACTGCTCTCGCCACGGTAATGTTCGCCTTGGCCAATGTGCACGGCGCCGCCTGCTGCCCACTTGGATTTTAAACGTGCCAGCAGTCTCTCTGCAAGTTCGCGGTCATCGCAACCAGCGGACGTTGACTGTGACGTGGTTGACGGTGACGCGGTTGATGAATCGCGGATAAAATTAACTTCCGCGCTACTACACAACGCAATCTTTTGTTGCGACAAAATGTTATCGACGAAACGACCGGTTGCGGCGATGTCATGATAGTGGGTCTGGCTAAGCAGTTTGTTCGGAGCGGTTGGTTTCAATCGCCGCAGTTGCAATTGATCTCGCGAGCTTTCAACAAGCGGTTGTTTGATTCCCGTCAACGGCACCGTACGAAAACGATCTGGCGCACTGGCCAGTGGCACATGATATTCTGCGGTAAAGATCCCCAAGCTAGGGTCTAATCCGATCCAACCGGCGCCGGGGATAAACACTTCGCTCCATGCATGGATACGGGCGTTATCCGCACTGGCATCGTCGCTGATGTTTCCTTCGCCATCGGTCGACAGCGTGATCAGGTATCCCGATGTGAAGCGCGCGGCCAATCCAAGTGAACGCAAGCTTTGTGTCAGCACCCAGGCCAAATCTTGCGGCGATCCACCCCCATTTTCGATCACCGCGTCCAGACCGGACGATTTAGCATTGGACGACCAATCGACTTTCAATTTGTCCTGAACCTCGTTGTTCAGGTTCGTCAGATACTCGACCAGATAGCGTGGTGAGCGGTCGAGTGCTGCCAACCAACCTGCGAAGGCGTCCCCGCACTGCTGTAGGTGCAAATAGGGAATCAGTTCCTTGCGAATCTGATCGGGATATTCAAACGGATAGTCATTCGCAAACGGTTCGACAAAAAAGCCGAACGGGTTGAAGGGAACCAAATCGGCAATGAATTCGACGTCAAAGCCGACACGGCTGAACGGTTTCGGTAGATCCAGCCGGCCGAGATGGTTTTCAAACGGATCCCGCGCCCAGGTCAACCACACGGGGTCGGCGTGAACTTTGATCGAATAGGCTTCGATTTTTGCGGCGGTATGCGGCGCAGGACGCAGACGCAACCACAGCGTTGTCGGATCCAATTGACGATGAAAGACGAAGCTCAGATGATGGCAAAGGGCAACTCGCATGCTCATGATTTGTTTTCGCGACGCAGGTCTAAGGTGTGCGGATAATCGGAATTAAGTTCGGAGGCCGGATCACGATGCCCCAGTGGCGGCAGATCGGCGTAATAATCTTTCAATTCATCGACCCATTTCGGTCGCGGTGGGTCGCCGGCACTGTGCCCCCAGGACCAGAATCGTGACATGCGGCGAGCTTCTGCTTCAAATGCATTGACCGGGAAGGTTTCGTAACCCAATCCGCCTGGATGCGAAACGTGGTAAACGCAACCGCCGATCGACCGTCCGAGTTGGATATCGAACACGTCGAACACCAGTGGGGCGTGCATATCGATTGTGGGATGTAAACCAAAGGCGGCCTTCCATGCTTTGAACCGCACTCCGGCGACATATTCGTTGGCGATGCCGGTTTCCTGCAGTGGCAAACTGCGTCGGTTGCAGGTGACGCGATAGCGTTTAGGGTCGAGTCCGCGGCAAATGATCTCTAAACGTTCCACGGCCGAATCGACCACACGCGCTTGACGCTGAGCGCCGTCTTCTTCATCGAGCACCAACCACGGTTCCAACGCCATCCGCAGTTCCAATTCGACGCCCCCGTAGGTGACCCGACCATAAACCGGAAAACGGAATTCAAAAAACGGTTCGTACCATCCCAATTCAAATGGGTAACCGTCATCGGCCAATTCTTGCATCACCGATTGGAAATCGCTGCGGACATAGTGCGGCAACATAAATCGGTCATGCAGCGCCGTTCCCCAACGCACCAAGCGATGGCGATATGGTTTCCGCCAGAATTTGGCGATCAATGCTCTTAGTAACAGCATCTGTGCCAGACTCATTTGTGAGTGTGGCGGCATTTCAAAAGCACGGAACTCGAGTAATCCCAAACGCCCCTTGGGACGGTCGGCGGGATACAGTTTGTCGATACAAAATTCGGCCCGATGTGTGTTGCCCGTCAAATCGGCGAGAAAGCTTCGCAGGCTGTAGTCTAGATCGAGCGGGGAGACTCCGGTTTCAATTTCGCCCAGGCTGACTTCGAGTTCATCGAGCAAATGATTGCCACGTTCGTCAATCCGCGGCGCCTGGGAAGTCGGTCCGATGAACAATCCGGAAAACAGGTACGACAGCGACGGATGATGTTGCCAATACGTGATCAATGATCGCAACAGGTCAGGACGACGCAAGAAGGGGCTGTCGCTGGGGTGTTCCGCTCCGAGCGTGACGTGGTTGCCGCCGCCGGTGCCGGTATGCCGACCATCCAGCATAAATTTTTCGGTCGCAAGTCGTGACAGCCGTGCTTGTTCATACAAGGTGACGGTGTTTTCTTCGAGATCGTCCCAATTGTCGGCCGGCTGGATATTGACTTCGATCACACCGGGGTCGGGCGTGACCTTTAGTGAGTCGAGTTTAGGCGAATCAGGCGGCTCGTAGCCTTCGATCAAAACCGGAAATTGCAATTCGCCCGCAGTGTCTTCGATGGCGGCAAGTAGATCGGCGAAATGGTCAAAATTTTCCAGTCGCGGCATAAACACATACAAGTGGCCATGACGGGGCTCGATACACAATGCGGTGTACGGCACCTCCATCATTTGTTTGAAATAGGCGCGAACGGTTTCGGGTTTCGCGTCGGCGGCTGGCGGTGTGACTGCATCACCGACGGTCCCATCGTATTGGGGCTGCTCGATCGATGGTGGGATGTAGTCGTATTCAACGAGTTCTTCGATAGCCCACGGCAATTGGCCAAGTGGCAACCGCAGCCCCATCGGGGATCCGCCCGGCATCAAAAACATTTCGCCGCGAGGGAAGGTCCAGGTGCCGGAACGCCAGCGATCGCGAGACCAATCAAAACGTAGCGGCAACGCATAGCCAATCGCTCCGTCGAGTCCGCGAGCAAGGGCGAGACTGAGGTCGTCGCGATATTGCCGTGCCCAAGGGATCACGATGTTGTCCGCTCCGACCTGCTGCTGACTTTCCCGCCACAGGTAGTAGAGCCAATCTTCGCGTGCTGCGATCAAGAAACGCGAATCGATTCCCATTTTGGATGCGACGACTTGTCCAAAACGTTCGGCATCGTGGACGGTCACGTCGGTCGGTTTGGTTTCGTCGGCGATCAACCGGTCGTCACGCCAAAGCGGGACTCCATCGTTTCGCCAAAAACATCCGAGCGCCCAACGCGGCAAGGGTTCGCCTGGATACCATTTGCCTTCGCCGTAATGCAGTAATGCACCGCTGGCAAACGAGTCCTTTAATCGCTTCAACAGCACGCCGGCGCGCTCACGTTTATGAACGCCCAATGCTTCGGTATTCCACTGGGCTCCATCCATGTCGTCGATCGAGACAAACGTCGGCTCGCCACCCATGGTCAGACGCACGTCGAGTTCGTTTAGCTCGTCGTCGACTTGGCGTCCCAAAGCGCGAATCGATTCCCATTGATCGTCGGTGTACGGCTTGGTGACTCGTGGATCTTCGTGGACTCGCGTGACAACATTGCGAAAATCGAACTCGACCTCGCACTTTTCCGAAGCTCCGGTGACAGGGGCTGCCGACACGGGGTCGGGGGTGCACGCCAACGGGATATGCCCTTCGCCGGCGAACAAGCCCGAGGTGGGGTCCAAACCAATCCAACCAGCACCGGGAATATAGACTTCGGTCCAGGCATGCAGATCGGTAAAGTCGTGATCGGTGCCGGAGGGACCATCGAGCGATTTTTCGTCGGGGGTCAGCTGGACGAGATATCCGGAAACAAAGCGGGCGGCTAAACCGATATGACGCAGAATCTGAACCAGCAGCCAAGCGGTGTCGCGGCACGAGCCGGTACGCATTTCGAGCGTTTCTTCGCACGTCTGGATGCCGACCGCCATGCGGATGTTGTAACCGATGTCGGCCTGAAGTTTGGAATTGATATAAACCAAGAAGTCGACACAGCGTCGAGGTGTCAGATCGATCCCCGCAACCCACTGAGCCAATAACGGTCCGTCGTCGGTTTTTTCAAAGTACGGTTCGAGTTCGTGGCGTTGCAGCGGTTCGTACTGGAACGGGAACTTTTCCGCGTAATCTTCGACGAAGAAATCGAATGGGTTGATTACCGTCATTTCGGCAACCAATTGGACGTCGACCACGAACTCGGAAACCGGTTCGGGGAAAATTACGCGGGCGATCTGATTTCCAAACGGGTCCTGTTGCCAATGCAGGTGATGTTCCGACGGTTCAATCTTTAGCTGGTAATCGTGGATGGGCGTCCGCGCGTGCGGTGCCGGACGCAACCGGATCAGATGCGGTGACATCCGAATCGGACGGTCGTAGAGATAGCGAGTGTAATGTTCAATGCCAACGTGTATTGCCACGGCTATGTCGGCTCCGTCGGTTCGCTAGCCGAGGCACCGCAGAGGCGCATCGCTGGAACCTTGATTAAGTGTCAGTTCAAGTTGATAAGATCCGCCGCGTAGAGTGTAATCGAATAGCCCGCTGATTGTCAGCGAAAACGGACAAAGTGTGCGGCCGCAAAAACAGCGTGTGCGAAAAGGACGTTAACGCGTTTCAAAGGGGTTTTGCGGGCTGAATTGATTCTCAGGCTTTTTGGTATCGGTAGTGACGCGAGGCTTTCGATCCTCGGCGAATGCCCACGAAACTCTTGACGGTTTGTTGAGTTAATCGTTTCACCGTCAGCCGCAGGCGTCCTCGCTCCGGTGTGCCGTGGGCCGTCAGGGACCGGGTAGTGGGAGGTGGGAGGTGGGAGGTGGGAGGCCGCTGACGCGTCGCGGATCAATGAATCAACAAGCCGTTGACAAGTTTCGCTACGGCATGGGGACCGTCTGCCGCAGTTTTTGATGTCTGTCGCGATCATCGCCGGACTAGCCAAAAGGCAACGCTGTGATGCACATATCTTCCGTGTTTTGCGAGGTTTTCGCTCCCAATGCCATCGACTTTGGCAACCATTGGGGGATGCTCAAGTAGTGGGATTCGCCAGAATTCCCATCTTTGCTGTCGAAACACTAGGAACTCTGGCGAGTCCCACTACGAAAGTAGATGGCAATGGGCTCGCGGCTTGCCGCGACAAAACACTTCACAGCGTTGGCCAAAGGGAAAAAACTTGCGGCGCCCCCTCGATGTGCCATAACGAGGCGTGTCGATGGGGGGCGGTCACTCGATGGGAGACTTTCAATGCAGACGTCAAAGCGGACTTTCACTGGGTCATTCGTTATTGCGGGGCTGCTCAGCGTGTTGCTGCCCTGCGTCGCCTGGGGACAAGAATCGGCGATTGAAGCGAGAAAGCAGTTCACGGGGCGGCAATTATTCGAGCACCAATGGCAGCCGGACCCGGCATCCCTCGGCACGGTTGCCCCGCTCAAACGCGTGAACGGGGACGGTCTCGGGCCGCTGCACAACGGCACCTCCTGCGCCGAGTGTCACACCAACGGAGGCGGCTCAGGCGTCCAGCACAACATCACACTGATCACGGTTGATCCAAGGTCACGTGTCTTGACGGATAAGAAGCACGGCGGCGAGCGACTGCTCGAAGTCTTCCCCGCACTGCTGGGACCTCGCGGCAAGATGGTCTTTAGCACGGTCGTTCACAACCGCTCGACTCGGCCAGGTTATTCATTGATTCGCGATAATTTGGCGTCGTATGTCCCAGGCGGAATTGACAACACTTGGTTTTACCCCGAGCAGCGCAAAAGTAGCGTGATCGCAGCGCAACCGGTTGTCGCCGGTCGTCACGAGAACGTCGACTTTTATCTCAGCCAGCTGAATTCACCTGCATTGTATGGTGTCGCCGCGATTGACTCGATCCGTGTGGAACGAATCATTGCACTGGCCGAACGCCAATCTAAAAAGACAAACGGCAAGATCACGGGCCGATTCGTCGGCAAATTTGGTTGGCGAGGACAAGTCGCAACTCTGAGTGAATTTATCACCCAGGCGTGTGTTAATGAGCTAGGGCTAACGCTCGGTGATGCTCCGCGCGCGCGGCGAAGTCGACGAGCGGAAATTGACACGTTCAGTTCATCGGACAGTGTTGACCGCGAGGTGGCGCAATCCGACAGGGGCATGATGGGGAGGATGTCATCGTTTGTAACAGTGACCCAAGCGGGCGATCCAGCGGATTGGAAATATGTCAATACAGGCCGAGACATGACGTTTGATGAAGTCATGAAGCTGACTCGTTTTGTAAGCTCGCTTCCGCGTCCGAGTGAAAAACCGCAAGCGGATCACAGCTTCGATCAAGTGCGTGAAGGCGAGCGGCTGTTTGGATCAGTGGGCTGTATCGATTGCCACGTTGCCGATGTGCGTCCCGTGTCGGGGATTTTTAGCGATCTCTTGTTGCACGATATGGGGGCCGGTTTGCAATCGCCTCTGTCCGCGCCAGTTGGTATGAGCACGAAAGTGCATTTGATCAGACCGGTTACGTTTAATGAACGCGGTCCGATGGCTTCGACCGCTCAATCGGCTTACGGATCCGGCGATTTCGACGTTCGGATGCCCAAACCCTATCCGCTTGACGAACCCGAGCAGCCTCAGTTTCCTCGCGGGACCGCACCTGAATCCGAAGTGGTCTACTGGGACACACTGCAGCGTGAATGGCGAACTCCGCCGCTTTGGGGAGTGGCTGACAGCGCGCCCTATTTGCACGATGGTCGCGCCGAGACGCTCGAAGAGGCGGTATTGTGGCACGGCGGCGAGGCAGCGGAATCTCGAAATCGTTACTACGATCTATCTCGAGCGGACAAGGATCGCATGTTAGCATTCTTGTCGTCGTTGCGAGCGCCCGAGTTGACGGAAAACGAAACCAAATAGCCTAACGCTGTGCAGCATTTTTTCGTAGCGAAACTCGCAGAGAGTTTCGGGTTTACTCGCGTGGCCGAAAGACTCTGCGACTTTCGCTACATTAATTCGCGTTTTCCGTATAGGGAAAAATGCTTCACAGCGTTGGCCCAAACGGCTAACAGCAATGTGGGATGCCACCTAGATCAGCAGTCGCACTCCGTTTGGGAGAGGTGGCTGCTGAAGTGGCCAGCGGCTGATGACAGGCTGGAAGCCTATCCCACATTAAAAATGCAATGCTCGCTGGACGATTTCGTGGACGTCCTTGCATAGTCCTGGATGCTCCGCGATCCGTTTTAGCTCGTCTTGCATTTGAGTCTGTCTCGACTCGTCAAAGCGACGGTAACTGTTGAACGCGGCGACCAAGCGGGCGGCTAGCTGTGGATTCGCCGACTCGATCTCTAACACGTAATCCGCAAGCAGTTTGTAGCCGGCGCCGTCGGCTTGATGGAATCGCACTTGGTTCTGTGTGAATGCGCCGATCAACGAGCGAACGCGGTTGGGGTTGTCGACGCTGAAGTCGGGATGCGATGTCAATTGTTTGACGTGCTCGATCGTATCAGGGCGACTCGACAACGCTTGCACTGCGTACCATTTGTCGATCACCAATGGATCGGTTTTGTATTGATCGTAGAACGCGGCAAGGGCGGCATCACGTTCGGGAACATCCAAATTTGCCAACAGCGACAACGCCGCTTGCTTATCAGTCATATTGTCCGCTTGATGGAACTGATTGCTGACCCGAGAAATGCACGCGGGGACGTCCAAAACGGACAAATAGGCCAACACGACGTTTTTGAGTCGGCGGCGATTGATTGATTTCTGATCGTTCTTGTAGGCTCCGTCGGCTGCCAGTTCGTTGTACAACGACGTGAGCTCGGACTGGAAGCACTCCGCAAGTCGCCGGCGGTAAAATTGGCGAGCGGTGTGTAGCGAATCAGGATCGATCACGTCCATCTCTTGCCCCAACACGCTCTCGCGAGGCAAGGTTAACGCAAGCGCTTTGAAGGCCTCGTCAAACGAATTGTCACTTAACACGCGGCCAAATGCGTCGCGAAATTGCTCGGACAATTCTAATGCCCGTCCGTCTGCAAGGCCATTCGCTGCATCAATTAGCAGTTTCGTCGCCAACGTTTGCCCGGCGTCCCAACGATTGAACGGATCGTTGTCGTTAGCCATCAAGAACGCAAGTTCCTCGTTGTCACGCTGCATCCGCAAGCGAACCGGCGCTGAGAATCCGCGCAATACGGATGCAATGGGTTTTGCACTGAGTCCGCTAAATGTGAAAGTCTCGGTCTCGGTGTCCAACATCACCACGCCACTGTGCTGCTCGATTTCTTCGCCGCTTTCGGCATCTAACAATCCCACACGTACTGGCAAAGGAACCGGATTTCGGTCCTCGGTTCCGGGGTTGCCGCCGGGCAGCGTGGGGTAGGATTGTGTCATCGTCAACGCGTATTCGCTTTTCGCCGCGTCCCAGGATTCCGTGACGGTCAATTCCGGAGTACCGGCTTGCGAGTACCAGCGATCGAACCGATCGAAATTGATGTTGTTAGCGTCCGCCATCGCCGCTCGGAAATCGTCGCAAGTGACGGCCGAATTGTCGTGTCGCTGAAAATATAGATCCATGCCACGTCGAAATCCCTCGGCGCCCAAGATCGTGTGGTACATGCGAATAATCTCGGCACCTTTGCGGTACACCGTCGCCGTGTAGAAATTGTCCATCGAGATATACGACTCGGGGCGAATCGGGTGTGCCATCGGACCGCTGTCTTCGACGAATTGGCCTGCTCGCAATCCTGACACGTCATCGATTCGTTTGACTGCGGCGGAGGTTTGATCGGCGGTGAATTGCTGGTCTCGGAAAACAGTCAAACCTTCTTTGAGCGTCAGTTGGAACCAGTCGCGACAAGTCACGCGATTTCCCGTCCAATTGTGAAAGTATTCGTGGGCGATCACGGCTTCGATCAACATGTAATCTTCGTCGGTCGCCGTGTCGGGAAGCGCAAGGACGTATTTGGAATTGAAGACGTTGAGGCCTTTGTTTTCCATCGCGCCCATGTTGAAGTCGTTCACCGCGACGATCATGTAGATGTCCAGGTCGTACTCGAGTCCAAAGACGTCCTCGTCCCATTTCATCGACTTTTGCAGTGACACCAGCGCGTGTTCGCACTTGTCGATGTTTTGTGGCTCGACCCAGATCTCGAGTGCGACATCGCGTCCGCTGCGGGTGGTGAATGTGCCTCGGTGACACTTTAGGTTGCCAGCGACCAATGCGAATAGGTAGCTCGGTTTGGGAAACGGATCTTCCCAAACCACTTCGTGACGACCATCGTCCAGGTCTTTGGCAGCGATCCGGTTGCCGTTGGACAACATCACGGGACAGGTTTTTTTGTCACCGCGGATCGTGACGCGGTAGGTCGTCATCACGTCGGGACGATCAAGGAAATAGGTGATCCGGCGGAAACCAACCGCCTCGCACTGTGTGCAGTAATTGCCCGAGGTTTGATAGAGTCCCGAGAGTGATTTGTTGGTCAGTGGCGAGACCAGGACTTTGGTTTCGATTTGACACGACTCGGGCAAATTCAGCAGCGTCATCCCATCGTCGCGGAGTTGGTATTGATCACCGTCGAGTCGCTTGCCATCGATCGCGACAGACTGCAACTTCAAATTTTCGCCGGCGAGGTCCAACGTGTCGGACGGCTGCTGCGAATTTCGTCGCACCGCGATGCGGGCCGTCACCAATGTTTCGCGAGGATCGAGGTCGAATTCAAGCTCGACGTTCTCGATCCAATAGGTGGGGGGACGGTAGTCGCTACGAAGGACAGGTTGAATCGATTGCGTGGCGGTCAACGATCTAGGCTCCGGCAAAAAGTGGGTTGCGAACGCTGTATTTGAGCCGAAATTGCCGGTGGTGGACCAGCCCCTTGAAAAAATCCGCACTTTGCTGGTCGTCGTTGAATTGTTGCGATGGATTGGCGTTTAAGATTGGCTCTGCGGCTGAAACAGTCGGGACAATTGTTCTACAATGTGGAAAGTCACGCTGAACGCCCCTTTGCCACTGGTTCCCCCCAACGGTTTATGACAAACGACACGACAAAACCCGAGCCCAAACCGTCTCGTCCTGCCTGTCCGGTATGCGGCGGGGCCATGATCGAAATCCGAGCAAAACTGCAATGCTCGCGTTGTCACACGATCTGCGAAACCTGCTGCGAAGGCGGTCCGGGGTAACCTCGGGTATGATCTTGTTGACTGAGATTGATTTGCACAAATATTTAATTCACAACGGGAATGACATCTTGAGACGATTCACATTGATCCTGCTGCTGGCGTCTTTGGCCCTCTTCGTGGCTGCGTCACCGGTCGAGGCCAAACGTCCAAACATCGTTTTTATCTTGGCGGACGATTCGGGGTATAGCGATGTGGGCTGTTATGGCGGCGAGATCGCGACGCCGAATTTGGACGCACTCGCCGACAACGGACTTCGTTTCACCCAGTTCTACAACACCGCGCGCTGCTGGCCGACACGCGCGGCCCTGATGACGGGGTTTTATGCCCAGCAAGTCCATCGCGACGCGTTACCGAAACTGGGCGGCGGTGGCCGTGGTGTGCGTCAGTCGTGGGCGAAATTAATTCCTGATTATTTGAAGCCGCATGGCTATCGCAGCTATCACAGCGGTAAATGGCATATCGATGGCAACGTACTCGATGCGGGATTCGATCGTTCGTACCGAGTCAACAATCAAGGCAACTTCTTTACCGACCGAGGCAACCTCGTCGACGACGTTCCGGTGAAGGTTCCTGAGGACGAGACGGGCTACTACACCACAACCGCGACGGCGGAACATGCGATCGAGTGTTTGCAGGATCACGAAAACAACTTTAGCGAACGGCCGTTCTTTCACTACATCGCGTTTATCTCGCCACACTTTCCGCTGCATGCACTGC
>NZ_ANOG01000931.1 GCF_000346295.1 Rhodopirellula maiorica SM1
GGCGCTCGGGGGCGCTGGATAGGTTTTCGTCGGCCCCGCTCCTGCGAGCGCTTCAGCCGAAGGTTCACTCCGCCGTGCAAACATGTTGAACGGTTTCATGCTGGAACGACATCCCAGCGAAAGACACGAAGCTGTCACACAAGCGGCTACGAGTGTACGACGGTTATTTGCAAGTTTTGAAAGCATCCCTGCCTACCTTGAACCTCTAGAATCCGATGAAGCGACATCCTTTCGCTCAATCGGACAATTCGATATAGGCCGATCAAGCAAATCGCATAAAATGGCTAAATTCGCTCAATAATCGACCCGTTTCTCAATCCTTTTGGAACCTATGAACTGAGCTAACGGGGTGTCAATGCCAATCCTCAACCGGGCCAAGAGAATCTCGTCTGCAATGCTGCACCAGTCAATTTTGGCGGCACCAGTCAATTTGGGCCGCACTAGCCGATCTGTTCCGATCCCACCCATGGCTGCAGCACTTTCGGAATCGCGATCGAACCGTCGGCACGCTGGTGATTTTCAATGATGGCAATCATCGCTCGTCCTGTGGCGACCGCGGTCCCATTGAGGGTGTGAACGAATTCGGTTCCTTTTTGCCCGGCACGTTTGAAGCGAACATTCAAGCGTCGAGCTTGATAGTCGGTACAATTGCTGGTGCTGGTGACTTCGCCCCATTCGCCCGCATCACCACGTCCTGGCATCCAAGCTTCGAGGTCATACTTTCGGTACGCCGGACCGCCGAGATCGCCGCTGGCGGTATCGATGACGCGGTAGGGGACTTCGAGTTGATCAAAGATTTCGCATTCGAGCGACCTCATTTCCTCGTGCAGCGAATCGCTTTGATCGGGCGAACTAAAGGCAAACATCTCGACCTTGCTGAACTGGTGAACGCGATACAGTCCTTTGGATGCACGGCCAGCGGCACCCGCTTCGGTGCGGAAACAGTGACTCAAACCACACAGCCGAATCGGCAGATTCTCGAGATCGAGTGTTTGTCCGGACATCATCCCGCCCAGCGGAATTTCCGCCGTCGCCACAAGATTGAGTTCCGTATTTTCGATGCTATAGATTTGGGTCTCCGGGCCTCGCGGATTGAACCCGGTTCCCTGCAACACGCTCGTCAGCGCCAAGTCAGGCGTGCTGACCGGAGTGAATCCTCGCCCGGATAAAAACGACACGGCAAATTGCTGCAGCGCCAAATCGAGCCGCACCGCCGCGTTTCGCAGAAAGTAGAAACCGGCGCCGGCCACCCGTGCGCCCGCTTCGAAGTCAAACAGGTCGTGTTTTTCACCCAGCTCGAGATGGTCGAGCGGTTTGAAATCAAATTTGGGTTTCGCGGTTTTACCGAACGACAACTCATTCGCATCCTCCTCGCCACCGGTTGGCGCGTCGGGATGGGTCAAGTTGGGAATCAGAGCTTGGATTTCGCTGATCTGCTGCTCAAGCTCATCGTGCTCGCGTTGGGCCGCATCTTTCTGCTCACGTAGTTGGCGTCCCTTTTCGATCATCTGCTGACGCTCGTCGGCATCCTTTGCACCGCCGATGCCTTTGCTGACCTCGTTGGCTTGTCGGTTCAAATCTTGGGCATTCTGCAGCGTGGCGAGCCGACGTTCATCCAGTTGGACGAGCTTTTCAATATCACAGTCGACACCACGACGCTTGCAATTGTCGCTGACCGCTTGAGCATTCTGAATGATAAATTTTCGATCGAGCATAGTCTCTATTTGCTTTCGCTTAGTTTTCCGAGTTCATCCCAAAGGATCGCCGACGCCGCAATGCCACGGTGGTAATCTTGAATTTTGAATTTTTCGTTGGGGCTATGAGTGTTGTCGTCGGACAATCCCCACCCCATTAACAGACAATCACATCCCAGCACATCTTGAAAACGGGTCACAATCGGGATCGAACCGCCTTCGCGGATCATCACGGGGGCAACTCCGAATGCCGATTCGATCGCTTGCGATGCCGCGACCGCAAACTTGCTTTGCGGGTTGGCCAACATCCCGGGGGCGCCGTGATCGGGTTTCAACGTGTAACGAATCCCAGCAGGGGCATGCTGTTGCAAATGACGCTCGATCGCGGCGGTCAATTTGACCGGGTCTTGGTTGGCGACCAAGCGGAAGCTGAATTTGCCCAATGCCGCGGCCGGAATGATCGTCTTGACGCCTTCCCCTTGATGCCCGCTTTGCAATCCATTGATATCAAATGTGGGTCTGGCCCAGCGGCGTTCGTCGCTGGTGAATCCTTTTTCACCGAACAACTCGCTGACACCGACCGATTTGGCAAATGCTTCGTCCGACTGCGGCAATTCAGCCCAGGCGTCACGTTCCGCTTGGCTCAGCTCGATGACATCGTCATAGAAGCCTTCGATTTGAATACGGCCTTCGCGATCGACCATCGACGAGAGCAAATGACAAAGAGCGATCGCAGGATTCATGACCGCCCCCCCAAACGAACCGCTATGCAAATCTTGGCTCGGTCCGTTGACTTCTAATTCATAGGTTGCGATTCCACGCAGTCCGTAGGTGATCGCAGGTTGGCCATCGGCGTATTGGCTACTGTCGCTGATCACGACACAGTCGCAAGCTAATCGATCACGGAGACTCGGCAGCATCCGTTCGAGGTTTTCGCTGCCGACCTCTTCTTCGCCTTCGATCAAAAACTTGATTTGCAGTGGCAGCGATTGGCCGGTTGCCAACCAATCGCAAACACTCTGGACGTGAGTCAGCAATTGGCCTTTGTCATCGGTCGCCCCGCGAGCATACAGATTGCCGTTGCGAACGGTCGGTTCAAAGGGGGGCGAATGCCATTGGTCCATTGGCTCGACCGGCTGGACGTCGTAGTGGCCGTAGACCAAGGCGACCGGGGCCCCAGGCACAGCGGGCGTTTCGGCGAACACCATCGGATGCCCATCGGTCGGGACCAATTCGGTTGCCAAACCCGCCTGTTGCAACTTCGCCGCAACCCAATCGGCCGCCGCAGCGGTCTCGGCGCGGCGGGAAGTGTCGCTGCTGATACTAGGAATTTTTAACCACTCGACTAATTCGCCCAAATGGCGATCGGAATTTTTAGCCAGAGTGTCCAACAAATCGGGTAAGTTCATCAAATCGGACTGGGGGATTTTGAACGAAGGAAAATACGGAAGTGTCGTTAAAGCTTGCCACTGCACGACCGAAAATTGCCGCATGAGGCTCAAAAACGTGATAATCAGGACTGCCGACCGATCTAGGACGGCGCTACAATATAGCTTTGTCGCAGAGAACGAAAACGTGAGGCAATCCTACGTTTTATCAATCCGAGAGACTACCATAGCAGTGCCGGAACCACCTCTATTTTGGGGGGCTCTATTTTTGGGGGCACCGGACAGCAAGCTCAAGAAACCGCCGATTCGCTTGCCGGTCGGACCCAAGATTTCGCAGCACACCGAGCTTGTGTTAATGACGCCACAGGATTGCCGCACGATTCAAGCGATACAAAAATGGAAAAGTGGAGAATCGGCACCGATGCAAATCGGTGATTTACCGCATCCTCATTTCCTTGAAAAAATTAACGTACATGAAAACGATTTAACTGGAACACCAGTCAACAACCATCAAATGTTGCAAGGAGCATGATCAGCAATGGCAGATCATCAAACAATGGTGGCCGAACCCGAAGTGGCCAAACCTGAAGTCGACCGTCGCACGAAACCGAAAGCAAAGAAGCAGCCCCGCTACAGCGTTGTGCTGTGGGATGACACGGACCACAGCTACGAATATGTCGTGCTGATGATGAAAAGTCTGTTTCGTCACCCCATCGAAACCGGCTTTCAAATCGCCAAAGAAGTCGACAACAGCGGCAAAGCGATCTGCTTGACCACGACGCTCGAGCACGCGGAACTGAAACGCGACCAAATCCACGCGTTCGGCAAAGACGAGCTGATCGCCCGCTGCAAAGGCAGCATGTCCGCGACGATCGAACCCGTTCGCGAATAGACCATTCGCGAATTAACCCGTTTGCGAATTTAGCCCATTTGCGAATTTAGCCGGCCGCTTGTGCCAGAACCGTTGGATCGGGGCGAAGCTGCCGGCAAAGCAGGGCGGCAGGAATTACGGAGTGAAATCCCAACAGACGTTTTGGGAAAAGAGACCGAAAGACTGCTGTCAACGCGTTTACGAAGCTTCGCCACGCATTTTCGATCGCGCTCGGCTCAGAACAGGTCCGATGCTATTTTCGGCCATGCCAACGCTCTGGCTGATTTCTTGGTAACTCTTACCTTCGAGATGGTACATCCGCACCACGTTGGCCTCTTGCGGATCAAGCCTCAGCATCAACTGCTGGACCTCTTCGCGATTTTCAATCCGCGACTGATGCCCATTATCGCCAACGCCATCCAAATTCGCCGTTTCAAGCTGGCTGGAGGTTTGCAGCCCGCGCTGCGACGCGGCCAAGCGGCGAGCAATCACGCGGCGAGCGACGACGGTCAAGTAAGTCGCCAGTGAACAATTGCGGCGGAAGCGGCGGAGCACACCAAAGTCGTTGGCGATCAACGCCAAAAAAACCTCGGCGACCAGATCATCACGAGTGGATTGATCCAGCGATATTCCACGCGATTCCGCTGTGTGGTTAGCCACGTGGACCACCAAACCCAAAAACCGATCGACAAAGTTCTGCCAGGCGCGCGGGGCACGCTCAAGGCATCTTTGCAGAAACTGGCGGTCAACCTCGGAAAGACTCACTGGCGTGATACCAAAACGAATGAGAAATCAATTGCAAACCATTTACACGGCGAGACACGGCCTACACCCCCCATTATGACAAGCGGGAACCGCTGAGTCATTTTCCGCTCACAAAAAAGGGCAAGCAAAAAATGAATTGTCTGTTTTCAGGCAGGGTCTCTACCTAAGCATGGTAGGTACGGGAGACGCCATTCGCAAGCATTAACCCTATATTCTGCACTGCATCCATACTCGCCCCCCAATGGCACCGTCACATCGGGTGGTTCGCAGCAAAGATCGGGGGCTTTTCGCACTAAAAAACGGCGACGGAGGTGACTGGAGGTCGCTGAGTGCGACGGAGAATCTCGAATCGCCACCGCGTTTGTTCCAGCGTTTGACTTGCCCCAGGGAACGGTGTACCATAACACCAGTACACGCAGTCGGTTCAGCGGCTGACTTATGCGGCGGTTCTGCTATTGCGAAAGTGTCTGACGCGTTCTTAGCGTCCCCCCTCTTCTTGATTTTTGGGCTCAAGGGCAGCCATGTTCTTTTCAATCGAAACGAGCGGCGACATCCCGATCTACGAGCAGATTGTTCGTCAGGTCAAATTGGCGGTTGCCGACGGCGTGCTCTCGGGTGGCCAGATGCTGCCGAGCGTCCGGCAAATGGCGGCCGATTTAGCGATCAATTCCAATACGATCGCCCGCGCGTATCAGGAACTGCAAAACGATCGCGTGCTCGAACCGCTCCGCGGACGCGGGATGGTGGTCCGTCGCGATGCGTTGGCTCGCTGTACGAAAGCTCGCAATACGCTGGTTGCCGATGGCGTTCGCCGCGCTCTTGCCGACGCGATCGCGGGCGGCATGACGGCGGACGAGCTACGAGAACTCTTTGAAGCCGAACTCGTCAAACAAGCCAAACAAGAAAAGGTGACGTCGCCGCTGCGTGCCGGAGACGAGTCATGCGATTGACGTGCCATCGACCTGCCGCCGTTGCAACGCGTTACCGTCTCAACGAACACCTCCACTAGGATCACACCCATGCAATCGGTAATCTCGCTTCGTCATATCAGCAAACGGTTTGGCAACACGATCGCGTTGGACAACGTCAATTTGGAAGTGCCGGCGGGCGTCGTGTTCGCACTGCTGGGCGAAAATGGGGCCGGCAAAACGACGATGATTCGCATTCTGACCGGCTTTCTAAAGCCCGATTTTGGAATGGCCAGCGTGCTTGGGCATCCCTGTGACACTGCGGGATTGGAGATTCGCAAATCGATCGGCTACGTCTCCGACGCCCCCGCACTCTATGAATGGATGTCCGCGGGTGAAATTGGCTGGTTTACGTCCGCGTTTTACCCCGAGGGTTTTCTCGAGCGTTACCGAGAATTGGTCGCCGAATTCGATGTTCCCGAAGGCGTGCGTTTGAAAAACCTCAGCAAGGGGCAACGCGCAAAAGTGGCCTTGGCATTGGCGATCGCTCACGATCCCTCGCTGTTGATATTGGACGAACCCACCAGCGGTCTTGATCCGATGGTCCGGCGACAATTCTTAGAATCGATGGTGGACCGCGCTGCGCTGGGCCGCACGGTACTGCTGAGTAGTCACCAAATTAGCGAAGTCGAACGCGTTGCCGATTGGATTGCGATTTTACATCAAGGTGAACTTAAACTAGTCCAACCGTTGGATGTGTTGCGTCAGTCAACCTCGATCGTGGTCGCGACGCTCGACGACGCCATCGCATCGGTTGAATCTCCCGCTGGTCAAGTGCTTTCGGAATCTCGCAGTGGTCGCCAAGTTCGCTGGATCGTCAAGGACTTGGCCGAAGATTGGCAATCACGTTATGGCGAAGCATCAGGAGTCAAGAACTTATCCGCAAGCCAAGCATCGCTGGAAGAAATCTTTATCGCGGTGTGTGGTCGTAGCGATCGCCGGACGATTCGAGGGGAAACGATGAAAGCGAACATCGGATCCACCTAGACGGCGACCGCGTCCGCCGCTGCTTGCTGCCGAGTCCTGAGAAAAACATTCACGTTAAGAGTAAGACGATGAAACAATTGTTGTGGAAAGACGTGATCACGCTTCGCCCGCTCGCCTATGCGGTGATAGCTGGGATACTGTTGTTTCAGCTCTTTGTCACCGCCGGACAGTTCATCTTTAACGATGCCTCATTTGATATTGACCCGTATCTGCTGATTTGGATTCTGATGCCAAACTTGATGGCGTTAGGCACTCCGGCGATGTTGGTTGGCAATGAAGAAGAAGCGAGAACGTTTCTGTGGCTGCGAACCTTACCCGTGCGTTGGCAACGGATCGTTGACGTCAAGTTTGCTGTCGGACTCGCCGGTTTGCTTGCGATCTGGGCAATCGCTTCGCTCGTCATGGCGATCGCGGTGCTGTTGGTCAACGATACATCGTCGCCGATGTCGGACGATGTGATTCACCCAGTTGGTGTAGCAAGACTGTTGTTTTTCAGTGTGTTGTTGCTGATTTGTGGATTCATCACCGCCTATCTCGTCCGTTCGCCGATGAGCGGTTTGATGTTGTTGGTCCCGGTAATCGTATTGGCGTCCTGGTTTGCCGTCGGAGTCATCCAGACGATTCTGTTTGGACACTTTGATGTCTATGGATCGTTAAACAATGTCAGCCAGAGCGATATCCAGAAAGCAGTGTTCTTCGCGGTCGCATACCTTGTTGCATTGTGGTGTCTACAGCGATGGCTGGGACGTCAACGGCTTGTCTCGGTTGACCGATCGCCGCTGTTTTCATCCAGCGAGATCATCCGTCCTTATCAACCACCGATTGAACAGGTATTCAGACG
Source organism: Rhodopirellula maiorica SM1 (assembly GCF_000346295.1). Classification (GTDB taxonomy): domain Bacteria; phylum Planctomycetota; class Planctomycetia; order Pirellulales; family Pirellulaceae; genus Novipirellula; species Novipirellula maiorica. The sequence continues at coordinate 7,515 of NZ_ANOG01000931.1, forward strand.
TCCGAGTCCGGTTTTTGCATTGCTGTGGCAACAGATTGAGCAAATCAAGTGGTTCGCAGGAACGTTGACGTTGCTCGGATTCGTGGTGTTATTCATGTGGCACACGAGTACGCAACCTCAAGACGAGGCGACGCAAGTCTTGGCGCATACGGCATTGGTGGCGATTTCGTCTTGGCTCGGTGCACTGGCGTTTTACGGCGACACGGTGCGAAACCGGTCGGTCTATTTTGCCGACCATGGCATTCGGCCAAGCTTGATTTGGGGCACGCGGATCGGGCCACCGTTGGTGTGCTGTTTAGTACTGGCGGGGATCAGTGTTTGGGTGAACGACGGAGTCACAGCGGCGATGATGTTGGCGTCGTTTGCATTTGGTCAACTCGCGGCGACGGTCACGCCGCGAGCCACGCTGGGGCTGCTGACCGCGCCGCTCTACCCGGCATTTAGCTGCAGCATCCTGGTACCGTTTTTCGGACTCTACCCAAACTATATCGCCACCGTCATCTTGATGGTTCCTGTGTTGCTGCTGGCCACGTGGCAGCTTATCCACCGCTGGCTCGAACAACGTCGGGACACGACGTTTCAATGGATGGTACTCGCAGTGGTGCTGATCGCGTTTGTCACTCCGATGGTCACGGTCGCGGGGTTGCGTTTCAGCAGTACGCCCTCGATCGATCCACAATGGCGAAGCGAGATGTTTCAGCGAAGTCATGCGATTGCGAATATGCCAGCGAAGTTCGATCGAGTGGAATTGAATCCAGTGGTTTCGGCTACGATTTTTGAAAGGTTCTACCGCGAACCTGAGTTCTTGACTCTGAACGCTCGTTTGCTTGCCGAGCTAGAGGATCTGCAGGTGATCGGCGACGAGGTCACTTTTGGCGAGATCCATGCACTGTTCCGAGCACAGGACACCGCACTTCGGCAACAAGGCTTGACTGAGGACGAGATGGCTGAGATGCAGCGAAACGCACTGACGGTGATGGCAGCATGGGCTACCGTTGTACGTGAAAATGCGGTTCAAGCGGCGAGTTCGCTTGAACAGGTCTCGTTGGTTGCAGATTTTGGCGAGGAATACTTGCTTCGTTACATTGACATGATCGGCGGAACCGACGCACAGATCGCCGAGATTGTTTCGCGGATTCCCGATCGCGACCTTCGCCGGCGATCTCGCGAGGTAGCCCTCGTACAAGCATGGAACGATTACCAACGTCGTCAATGGAAAAGAGTCTCGCCGGATGCTTGGCGATACGAACGACGCTTTGCCAACGAAGTGTTCAATTCGCCTAGGACGGCTATGAGTTTCGAACGTGAACGCCATGATCGGTTCGTCGACGAGGCCGTCAAATTGACGCTCGAACAATCAGTGCACGGATGGCCAGTCGCCGGATCGCCCGAGTTTGACAGACGAACCGAATACTGGAACCAGTTGACGGGGCCACGTTCGTTTAACAGCGGGTATGAGGATTCGAATATTGCCAATTTGTTCGAAAATTGGACGCTCGATCACGAAAACGCGGTGACCGCGTTACGCGAGCGATACCTGCAATCGGATTGACCCCGCCCCGCTAGGTCGCCCAGCCAAGTTTCCCGCCTGAGTCGCCCCGATTCACCAAGTCGACGCTAGTTGGGCGTTCGGGGTCTGTCAAAGATTTATGCCATGGGGGGCCACGATCCCGTTCTCCGTCATTAACTTTTTTGGGGGAAGATGAGCTGATTTCAGCTTGGGGCACTGCGTAAACTGAACAATTGGAGTGTGATGGCGTAATATGCGAAAACGCTTCCCCTGCGCCCGCTTCAAAGCGACTTTCGCATGCGTAGCGTCTATAATTGCTTGTGAAACGACTGTAAAATTCGCTTCTCAAACACGACTTGCTCAATTCCTCAAGGATTTTCACTGATGCAGAATACCCCTTCTCGCCGCAAATTCCTCAAACAATCTACCGTTGCTGCTGCAGGTGCCGCAGCAATCGCAACCAATGTCGCTCGCACGGCTCACGCTGCGGGAAGCGATGAAATCAAATTCGTTGTAATCGGATGTGGCGGCCGTGGGTCCGGTGCCGCAGCCAACATCATGAACACCAAAGGCAATGTCAAACTTGTCGCGGTGGCGGACGCGTTCCAAAACAAAGCGGAATACGCGGTCAAACGTCTTGCTCAGTCGCACAAAGACAAAGTCGCCGTTCCCCAAGACCAAATCTTCGCCGGACTGGACGCCTACAAAAAAGCGATCGACACCGATTGCGACTTGGTTGTAATCGCCACTCCCCCCGGATTCAAACCTCAACAATTTGAGTACGCGATCGAAAAAAATCGTCACGTGTTCATGGAAAAACCGGTCGCCTCAGACGCACCTGGTGTCAAACGCGTGCTGGCGGCTGTCGAAGAATCGAAGAAAAAGAACCGCATGGTCGGCATCGGTCTGCAACGCCGTCATGAGCCTCGGTACATCGAAACGATCAAACGAATTCACGATGGTGCAATCGGCGACGTGATCGCGCAGCGTGTCTATTGGAACGGCGGCGGTATCTGGTACCGCAACCGTGACAAAGACATGACCGAAATGGCATTCCAAACCAACAACTGGTACCACTTCAATTGGCTCTCGGGCGACCAGATCTGTGAACAACATATTCACAACCTGGATGTCGGTTGCTGGGTCAAGGGAGCGTACCCGGTCGAATGTAACGGCATGGGCGGTCGCGCCCAACGCGAAGGTGGCGATGCAACCAAGTCACAGATTTTTGACCACACGTTCTGTGAGTACACCTTTGCCGACGGATCCAAGATGTTCAGCCAAGGCCGTCACTTAGCGGGCGGTTGGAACCACGTCGGTGAATTTGCCCACGGTACCAAGGGCTCGGCCGATCCCTCGGGCAAGATCGAAGGCGAAAATCCTTGGAAGTTCAGTGGCAAGAGCCCAGGTGGACATCAACAAGAGCAACACGATTTGATCGAAGCTCTGATGCGAGGTGACATTTACAACGAAGGTGAATACGGCGCGAAGTCGACCTTCACCGCGATCCTCGGCCGCGAAGCTTGCTACTCGGGCAAGATCGTCAAGTGGGACGAGTTGATGGAGAAAGGTGCGAATCTTTCTCCTGGAATTGACGAGTACACCCTCGAAAGCGATCCTCCGGTAATGCCCGGCCCGGACGGCGAATACCCTGTTCCTGTTCCAGGAAAACACAGCCCGTTCGCGTAACACGTTCGGTCTGACCCGTATTAAAAAAGGCGGTTTCGAATCTCGATTCGAAGCCGCCTTTTTCGTTGAATTCTTCGGGATGGGAACCGAACGTCAAATCGACGGTTCCGGCAATTTAAAATGGTTCCGGCAATCCTAAATCGCTAAGCAGGAATCACTCGGCGATGGTCCCAACTGCCGTATGGGCCAACGCTGTTAATGGGGCAACACTGAAAAGCATTTCGTAGCGGAATTCGTGCTTGCGTTTCGGGAGTACGCGGCGTGGATCGAAAGCCGCCCGCGGCTTGTCGCTAGGCCGAAAATGCTTAGCTGGGTTGAACTACACGCTTGCCAGGATGGTTGCGATTGCCGAACCTTCGGAGGTGTGACTGAGGCACAGAACATGAGATTTCGGTAGTGGCTGAGCTTCCGAAACAATTGGTTTTTCGGTTGGAGAACCGTTCCACTTCATTGATGGCGGAATTTGCTTGTGCTTCAGCGCCAACACCCCGACCAAAATTTCGATCGATCCGCTGGCCGCACCGGTATGCCCGAGCTTGGAAATCGGTGTCACCACAGGCACATCGGGCAAACACGACTGCAGAGCTTGTCGTTCTTCGGTATCAATCACCGGATCGCCCATTGCGTGCGAAACCACCATACCAATGTCAGCGTGCGTTAGGTTTGCTTTTTGCAAGGCATCGTTGATGGCCAACTTGATCGCTCCGGCGGATCCGCGGATGCCTGGGGTCGTGATGTCACAGGTTCGCTTTGCCAGCTGCATTCCTGCGGAAGCGACAAACCGTGATGTCATCGCAATCACTTCGGCAATCGGGCTTGCCCCACGCTGCAGCGCGGCGTCGAGGCACTCCAGCACAAACACAGCCGCTCCTTCGCCTCCGACCACCCCTTTCGCGGTGGGATCGAAGGGACGTGATGCTTCGGCAA
>NZ_ANOG01000932.1 GCF_000346295.1 Rhodopirellula maiorica SM1
CGCAGAGACTTTCGGCCATGCGAGCAACCCGAAACTCTCTGCGAGTTTCGCTACGAAAAAATGCTTCACAGCGTCGGCTTTTGCCGTTCTGCTGCTTAGATCACTGAAGGGTCGGGTTTCGATTGAATCACTTTGCTGGGCCGCAATTGGGTCATCGCGATCAATTGGCAACGCACCAAATCCCAGACTCGTAAACTGCCATCATCGCATCCTGCGATCAGCCAACCATTTTCCGAATCAATACATAGCCTTTCAATTCTGTCGGCTCCCGATTCCAAGACCGCAGCGGTTTTGTCTTGGGCGGTGCGATCCAGCAGCCACACGGTGCCGTCGTAGGTGCCTGCGGCAACCCAGCGGCCATCGTCGCTCACATCCACACATGGGACAGGCTGGTGGCCAAGTGAATGCGTCTGGTCATAACTAGTTGTACTGGGACTATCCCCTTCCTCAAGCGACCACAGGTTCAATGTTCCATCATCACCACCGCTGACCAAGACACTCGGAATGTCACCCGTTCCCGCCGAGATGCTCATTGCCATGACGGGACCTGTGTGCGGTTGTTTTCGCGAAATCAATCTGGGTTCCTCAGCGATACTCCATTGCGTTACCGTTCCTGTTTCGTCACCGGTGGCGATGCTCGGTGTGATGTCTGAGCGTGAATCTTGTGGCGGAAACGCAATCGTGCGAACAGGAGTTCCTTTGGGATTAATGGAAACCGCCGTCGGGGCGCGGTTCTGTTCGGCGGCGGTTAGCACTTCATCCCAGCCATACGCGACCACGTTGCCGTCGATCGTGATCGTGACCAGCCATTCACCGGACGGGTGAAACGCCAAGCGGATAATTGATTCCGCGGATTCAAACTGAGTCAACTTGGTAGGCTCCGCCAGCGTCTCGGATGACTTCGTCTGAATCCGATAGACCGCGATTTTTCCCCCGCCAAGCGCCAACGCAACAACGGTAGAGTCCTTGGGGTGGCATGCGACCGCCATGACTTCGTCGTCTAGTGAGTTGATGTCTGCAACGAGCGATTTCGCTGGATCGTCGGGATTGCGACGCAGCGTTTCGAGCGACCAGACCTTGGCATCCGTTCCTGATCCCGCGACAACACGTTGCTCGTCGGGCGTCAAGCTGATTCCGTCGCGATACGCAAGCGAGACATCCAACCCAGGAAGCGCGATCGGCGGGGCGGATTTTTCAGCCCACGATGTTGACGACACCGGCCAAACCTTCAGGTTGGTGTCGTAGCCCCAGCTAATAAGTTGCCGTGTGGGCGAGGACAACAGCAACGTTTCGACACCGTCATTGTGTGACGGGTGGATGATCGGTTCGGGCGATGCAAGGTTCGGACGCTTCTGCACCGCTTGGCGAAACAGCTCCGCTGCTTTGGCTGAATCGCTCGTGAAAGTGGCTGTCGCCAAGTCCATCAATTCTTGAGGACTGGCGTTTTCTATCGAGGTATTACCATTGTCCGGGACGACTTGTTGGGTCTTGCCGCCATTGTCTACTACGTTGTCGGATCCGTTGACCTCTGGGGTGGGCGTACCGCGAGGAAAGGTAAGCAGAACGACACCTAGAATGACGACCGTCACGCCGCCGATGATCGAATATCGCTTCAGCGGGTTGCCGGGCGTTGGGCTGGATGTTGTGGCAGCCGTCGTGGACTCGCCGTCATCGGTCGTCTGCGGCGGCAGCACTCGCGTGCTCTGCAGGCCCTCGGAGGTCGCTGCTTCGTCATCGGCGAAACCGGTTTCGGTGACCGACGTGCCGTCCATCGTTTCGGCAATGGGCGAATCGACCGCCTGCGTCGCGGCGATGCGGTCATTTTGGGTCTCACCGCTAGGCGAACCGAGACCATGGTTCGAGGGCGTACGCAACGATGATGATGGCATCGCCCCTTCGCTTCGCAACGCATCTCGCAATTCGTCGACGAAATCGATGTTGGATTCGTAGCGTTTATTCCAATCGATTTCGGTGGCCCGCCGCAGCACGTGTTGCTCGGGGGCCGCGACGAGATCAAAGTTCAGATCGCCCTGGCGATGCGCATTGAGGACTTGGAACAGCGAACCTTCCTTCATCGGCAACGTGCCGGTTCGCAAATGGTAGTAGCTGATCGCCAGCGAATATTGGTCACTCGATTGACTCGGTTTCCCCTCAATCGCTTCGGGCGCCATGTAAGCGGGCGTGCCCGAGGCACTGGTTGCGGTGATTTGAGTCCGCGTCAGAATCCGTGCCAAACCAAAGTCACAGATGACGGCACTGTTGCCGAGGATGACGATGTTTGCCGGTTTGACGTCGCAGTGTTGGATCGCGACTTCGCCCGATCCCAGATCGTGCCGGGTATCATTGAGAAAGTCGAGTCCTTTGGCTGAGTCCTCCATATAGGACAGCAGCTCGCGAGCCGGGATGCCTTTGCCGTTTTCTCGCAAACATTCGGCCATCCGGTCGAGCAGACTTTTGCCAGCCAACAGCATCGCCACGACCAGCGTCGCCGGTTCGCGAGTTCGCGGCATCGCAAAGCTGGCGCGATCGGGCGAGACCAGTTCGCTGACATCCATCGTCGCAACGGCTTGATCGGGAGTGTCTTCGATCAAATTGCCTTCGCCATCGAGCAACCAAATGGCTGTGATCGGCATCAAATTGGCATGGCGAATCAGCTTGATTCGCTTGATCGCATCGTATTCCTTTTGACCTTGCCCGCCGCTGAGGTCGATGAACTTGACCGCCGTTTGGGTGCCGCCGGGCGCGGAGGCCCGCCACACCTCACCAAATTGGCCTCGACCTAGAAATTCTTCTAATCGATAGCCTGACGCAAATTCGTAACCTCGCTGTAACATGTTTCCATTCAGGAATGAAGTAAATCTCGAAGGCGACCGTGCCGCAGTTTAACAAGTCGATGCGAGTTGTAGTGGAGTGGGAGACGCAGCGACAATTCGCTCATGAAAAATAGCTCATTAAACATCGTGTGCCTGTTTAAACCGCTCCGTACGCCAGCATCGATTCCGCGATTTTAACAAACCCTGCTAAGTTGGCACCATCAACGTAATCGACATGATCTCCCTTCATTCCGTAGTGCACGCATTTTTCATGGATTTCTTTCATGATGCTTTTTAGCTTGGTATTGACCTCGTCGTGAGTCCACTGCAAGCGAAGCGAGTTTTGGCTTTGTTCGAGTCCCGATACGGCCACGCCGCCGGCATTGGCCGCTTTGGCAGGTCCGAACAGGATATTGGCTTCACGAAACGCCTTCATCGCCTCGAGGGTGCTCGGCATATTGGCTCCTTCGGCGACCGCGATGCAACCGTTTTTCAGCAAGGTTTCTGCGTCTCGTTGGTCGATTTCATTCTGAGTCGCACAGGGCAACGCGACGTCACAAGCCACATCCCACGGCCGGCGATCGGCATGGAATGTGGCTTTACGATACTTCTCGGCGTATTCCGAGATGCGTCCACGCTGCTTTTCCTTTAATTCTTTGACAAACGACAACTTTTCTTCGTCGATCCCGTCTGGATCGTGAACAAAGCCACCGGAATCCGAAAGCGTCAACACTTTGCCGCCCAATTTTCCAACCATTTCCGCTGCGTAGATCGCCACATTGCCGCTGCCGGAGATACAGACCGATTTTCCTTTGATCGAATCGCCGAGGCGATTGAGCATGTTTTCGCAAAAATAGACACAGCCGTAGCCGGTTGCTTCGGTGCGTACCAAACTGCCGCCAAACGACAACCCTTTGCCGGTTAGCGTTCCGACAAACGTATTGGACAACCGTTTGTATTGACCAAACAGATAGCTGATCTCGCGACTGCCGACTCCGATGTCACCTGCAGGAATGTCGGTGTGCTCGCCAATGTGTCGATGCAGTTCAATCATCATCGAATGGCAGAACCGCATCACTTCACGATCACTTTTTCCTTTGGGGTTAAAGTTGGACCCGCCTTTGGCACCGCCCATTGGCAGTCCCGTCAAACTGTTTTTAAAGATCTGTTCAAAGCCAAGGAATTTCAAGACGCTTTGCGTTACCGATGGATGGAAACGCAAGCCACCTTTGTAGGGACCGATCGAGTTGTTGAACTGAACTCGCCAGGCTCGGTTTGCACGAAAGTTGCCTTCGTCGTCTTCCCACGTGACACGAAAGATGATGATGCGATCGGGTTCAGTCAAACGCTCTAACAACTGAGCTTGTTTGTAACGCGGGTGCTGCAAGATAAACGGCATCAATGATTCCGTGACTTCGCGAACCGCTTGGTGAAATTCTTCTTCACCCGGGTTCCGTTTGACGAGCCCGTGCATGAACGATTCCACTTCTTCGCGTACGAACTTAAGCATGATGAACCTCGTCGTTGTGGGGTGAGTGTCTCACCCTATTCTAAGCGACGGGAACGCTGCAAAGTTGTCTTTTAGTCGCTGATCGCTCCGCGATCTTGGCGATCCATGTGAGATAGGCTTCTAGCCTGTTGATCGGGCAATAACAGGCTGGAAGCGTATTCTGCATAGACAGGCTAGAAGCCTATCCTACGCTCGACAGGCTGGAAGCCTATCCCACATTGATCGGCTGGCAGCCTGTTCTACGACGCTTGCCCCTCGATTTACTTGGCGGCTTGCGCCAAGTCGGTTCGTAAACTTTTTAATTGAGCGACCAAACGCGATGGATCGTACTGGGCACGCAGATGCAGATCCGTTTCTAAGCGATCGGGGTAGATAAATTGTTTGCGACCGGACGGCAAACTTGATGAGATTCCGGTCGTTTCAGGATTCCCGAGTTGGCGTATCCGATCATGCAATTCCGGATCGAGCGGTTTGCCGTCGAGTTCTAACTCAGTCGCGATTGTCTGCATTGCCCAAACGACTTGTCGAGCCGCGTCGTACGTCACCAATTTCGATTTCGGCGTCGTCGCCAAGCCTCGCAGTACCGCCAAAGCAATTCGAGCATCGACCGGTTTCTGTTCGACCGCGTCGATGGCCGTGGAAATATGATCATGCAGTTCGGTGGCGTTCGCGGCGATGCGATGAGGGTCGCCGAAGGGTTGCTCGCTAAACAGCTGGTCAAGCTTGCTTTCCAGACCACGTGATTCCGCCAGCGTTTCTTTGCCACTAAATAGATATGCAATCGTTAGTAGCGCGTCGGGCCATTCATATTGTCGTGGACGTCCTGGGGCGCCAACATAGCCGCGTTGTTGGCGAAGACTGTTCGATCGCAACTCGTGATGACATGCCGCGCAATCATACAGCGAGTAATCCGCCCAATCCTGTGCCGATTCCGATTGGATGTATAGGTCAAGCATCTGTTGCCGAGCGACCAGGGCTCCGATCAACATTTTTCGCGTGTTCCAGAACACCTCGCCCGCGTTGGCCGAATCGAGCAGTCCGGGATAGTTGATGTTGAAGTAATCGTTTCGCTGAGGATAGTCCGCCAGCGATTCGTACAGTTGTCTCGGTGTTTGCCAATGCTGCGGCATCTCGGCACAAAACTGCTGAAGTTCGATCGAGGGAATCGGAGGATGCCCGGCCGCGTACATTTCGTGCGAGACGAACATGTTTTTCGAGCGGTTGCCGACGTGGCAATCCATGCACAATCGAGCTTGATTGGACGTATCGACCAAATTCCGCAAACCCGAATCCGCTTTTTCCTGGGGTGGTTTTAAACGCCACTTCTCGGGCACTTGATGCGGTGCGACCCACTGATCGTTTTCGCCCTGTTGATGACAGTACAAACAATCGATGCCCAGTTGCGCGTTATCGAGATCCGCCAAATCAAATCCGCTCGCTCCGGCGTGATAGCCGCCATGACACGTCAAACAGTGGTCGCGAAACTTGGCGTAGCCCGCTTCGGTGGTGACTGATCCGGAACCCCATAGTTTGTCACAGATGCGGCGGCTGAGGAGATTGCTTTGCCCGATCCATTCTTCGGGGATGCTTTCGAGTCCAACTTGGCTACGGTCGATCGTTTCGCCGCGTCGTTTGTAGCCCTCGATCGCTTTTTCGATCTGAGCATCAAGTCGTTCGTACAATTTTAACAGTTCGTCTTCGCTCTGTTCTGCGGCGAAAGGTTCGACTCGCCGCCGAGCGATGGTATGTTTGTCCTTTTGCAACCAGTGCATCATTTCGCTTCGGCGGCTGAACGACGTGAGGTCGCCCGAACGCCCGCTATCGATTTCCGCGTCGGTCGGTCCCATCACGTGACAACTAACGCAGCGTCCGACCGGTTCGGATGCAACCCAGGACATGTAGACGGGGTCGCTTAGCTTTTCTTCGCGACTGATCGTGTCGGTGGCGGTTTGTGTCCAACCGACCGCACCGGTCACTAGGAAGAGGACAAACGGGATTCCGGCGAGAATCTGTCGTGCGAAGAAGGAATTGGATGCCATTTTGTCAATCTGTTTAATCAAAAGAATCAATTGTCTGATTCGTCGGAATCGCGGGCTTCTTGCATCTGACGCAGTTCTTCGAGTAGCTCTTCACGTGTTTTCGGTTTTCGCTCAGGTTTCGCCGGCATGTCGGGCTTGCCATCGTCGCTCTTTGTCTCCGCTGACGCGGCTTGTTTGGCTTGCTCGATCCGTTGTTCGTTCAAACGTTTCCAGCGTTCATTGATCCGCTGGATCATCTCGTCCAATTCGTTCTGCAGTGCTTGCGTTTCCGCTTCGTCGTCCTGTATTTCGTCATTTGATTGAGGTGGGGAAACCGGGCCGAGCCATCCGGCCAACTCGATGCCCAATTTCGTCACCTCAGATCGATTCAGTGTCGGGCCACTTTGATGGCGTTTGGAATAGCGGCTGGCGTCAATCATTTCAGGATAGCGTAAACCAACCCGCAGCGGGTGAGCGAGATTGAAAACCGGACCATCCCATCCTCCCGGCCAGCTCTCGCGAGCGGCGACGGCGGCTAAGTAAAATTGCACCGCCGATTCCCATGTGCGCCACGTTTGGCGTTTTCCGGCTGCCGCGGCGACGAGGTGCCCCAAGCGATCGCTGCGGAATTGCGCTCGCTCGGATTGGCCGGCAGGGCCATCAAACCATCGGGCAAGCGACCTGCGAGCTTGCAGGGCCAACTCGGCGACGAATTCGGGGTCCGCCTTAGGTTGCGATTCCATCTGCAGCTTTACTCGGTCGAGCGATTCGAGCAGCTCGAGATCGTCCGTCGTCGCTACGCCCGAGTCGATGCGGTAATGGACGAGCCAGCGAAGCCCCGCGTCGTTCCACGATGAATACAACGCCCCCGCTTTGCGGTCGTCGGTGATCGGAGCGCGGGCGTTTTGCAGACCGAGATTGTGATGACATGATGCACAATCGTAGGCTGCAAATTCGGGCCATTGATGGTTCGAATGCGATTTGACCGCTCGCGTTTCGAGCAGAGCCAGTGACGCATCGGTTGCCGCAATTTGTCCCGCTAACCAGAGCTGAGCTTCGTAATAGGTGCGGTCCTTTGCTTCGGCGTCTCGCCAATGTTTGGGTTGCCAAGCGTGAAAAGTCGCTAATTCATAGCGAAGTGCTGGGTGGCCCGCTGCGATGATGTCGTGATTCATGTCCCGATCTTTGTCGCCGACATGGCATGATGCACACATTCTCGCACGGACGTACAGATCACCGGCGTCGACAAATCCATCGTCGCTGGCGTTTTGAGGTGACCAAAAGTGCTGGAAGTGGGTGCCGATCCAGCGTTCGCTTGGACCATGACACGCGGAACACCCCACCCCTTCACGCTGAAACGTGTTGACGTCGTCATGAGGGGTGGTAGCTGGATGCGAAAGCAATTGCGTCATGGGATCGGCATCCGTGTGGCCGCCGTGTGCGTTGCGATTCGCACGAGGTTCGTTGTAGCGACGAGTCGAATTGTGGCACGCCAAGCAGTTGTCGAAGCCGGCTCGATCGACGATTTGGTCGCCATCCATGATCTTCAACCGCTGCATCATCGCAACGCTTTCGTCGCTGCAGATTGTTTTCCAGCTCTGTGCATGCGGATCGTTGTCCAACCACAATGGGTATTCCGCTCCGCGACGCACCGTTGCTTGGGTGACCCCGGGGCGTGGGCCCGCATGGCAATTGGACGTCGCACATGACGCGGATCCGTTGACCCTTAGATCCTGGCGAAGAATGGGATGGTGCAGCCGATCAAGTGTCCCTGGGGAAAAGAGCATCCCCGGTGTTACTGTTTCGTGAGTTGAGGTTCCATTGAGCGAGGTCCCATGGAGCGAGGTTCCCCAATGAAAATTGCGAGTCGCCAGCGGAAGAGACGTCATCGGATCGGTGGACGTCGCCGACGACAACGGCCGAATGGTCATCGTCGACCGCAGTTTCCCCTGAGGCGTGGGGACCGGTTCTTGAGCACTCGCGAGAGTCGACGCAAAGACCATCCCGATCCAAAGAAGAGTGCAAACGCTCGGTCTGATTCGATGCGACATCACGCGACTTGGGGTTAAGTGAAAAAGGCGTTAATGGATACCCCCCAAATTACCTTCACATTAGTACGATAATCGTTGATCGGCAAAACAACAGGGTTCTCTCGACATTTTATGCGGTGGGGGTGCGAAGATTGACGACTACCCATGACGGGGGTCTAATATGATTGTTCTCGGCGGGATGTAACGATCCTGCCGACGGACTTTCTCGTCACTTACTAACGGGTGCTACTTGACGTGCTATTGAATCGCAGCCAAACAAGATTGCATCTAATCTTCGTGATTCCGACGTTGGTCGTGACCCTCGCTTGCATTATCTATTATTGGCTCGAGTCGTCTCAGGCGAACCGTTGGTTGGGTGGCGGCAGTCGTGCAGGGTTGTTGTGCGGAATCGCGGCCGGTTCGATCATCGTTTTCGAAATGTTGCTTTGGCCGCGCAAGACGCTTCGTCGTTTGCGGTTAATTCCCGCCAAATATTGGATGGCTGCCCACCTGTGGTTTGGCTTGGCTTCGCTGCCGTTGGCAATTGTGCATTGCGGGTTTCACTTGGGCGGATGGTTGCCTGCCACCTTCATGGTGCTGTTTGTATTGTGCATCCTTAGCGGAATCTATGGACTAGCGGTGCAGAATATTTTGCCGCGCTGGATGCTCCGCAATTTGCCTGGCGAAACGATCTACAATCAAATTGATTATGTTTCGCAGCAAACGGTCGAAGATGCTCGCCGGTTGTTGTTAAGTGCATGTGGTCGTCGCGTCGGGGGGCCGAGTGACGACGAGGAAGAACGTGAGTTCGAAGCGGTCAAAGCCGGGGCGATTGTCGTCGGTGCGGTGCGTCAGTCCGGCAAAACACGAGGCCGGGTGCTGGAAACACGGCAATTCTCGACGACCAATACGGATGGCCCGGCGCTCTGGAATGCGTTGGACGAAATTCAGCCTTTTTTGCTTCATGGGCAAGAAGTGAAAACGCCGGTGAACGATCGACAACGCGCCAAAGTGTGGTTTGATCGGCTTCGCAGCGCTTGTGGCGAAGAAAGTGAATCGATAGTCAATATCTTCGAAAGTTTTTGCGACCAACGTCGCCAATTTGATACTCAATCCACGGTTCATCGTTGGTTGCATGCGTGGATTCCCATTCACATTGGGTTGTCCGTTGCTGTGACCGTTTTGTTAGCAGCCCATGTTTGGACTGCGTTAAAGTATTGGTAAATGATCGACAATGCGTGAAACGGGAAAGCAAAGATCTCAGCGAATTCAGATCGATTATTACCGTCGACGCGGTGGATTGCATCGGTTTCGCATGCTCTGCATCGCGGTGGGCGGTATCGCCGCAGTCCTCTATGCCTGTTTCGTGATAGCAGGTTCTGCGGGCAAATCGCATCTCAGCACGGGACCGGTGGCGCTAGCTCATGCCTCGTTTGAAAACGACTGCAAACTCTGTCATCTGGATTTTACCCCGATCAGCTCCGAAGCATCGTCGATCGACGTACAGCCGATCGGAGTGAATGCTACAAAATCGATCCAGCACATTGAAACCGCGTGCCAGGCGTGTCACCAAGTGGGGAATCACTACCGCGAAACGATGCAGGCGGAAGCAAAGTTAGTCGATCAGAATTGTGCTGGCTGCCATGTGGATCATCAGGGACGCGACCACAATCTAAGCCTCGTTGCCAACGATCGCTGTGCTTCGTGTCACGCCAATCTCAGTTCGGTTTGTTCTGCCACGCCGACGGTCAATTCCAATGTCGTCGCCTTCACCAAGGCAAAGCACGGTGACTTTGCTTCGCTGCAGAAACCGGACCCTGGCGTCGTGAAATTTGATCACGCGCAACACATGCGACTCGGGCAAGTCGATGCTGGGCAACGTGGGGAAATGACGCTGGCGATGCTGGATGAATCACTGCGAGATCGGTACCGGATCGACGGCCAAGACGATTCCGCGGCAATACAATTGGACTGTGGCAGTTGTCATCAGATGGCGGGCAACCCCAGCGGTGCTGACACGATGGCGTCAGACGGCGAACTGGGCCGTTACATGGCGCCGGTGTCGTTCGAACAACACTGTTCGGCCTGTCACGCGATGAACTCGGGGGCCGCCACAGCCGATACAACGCCCGTTCCGCACGCGGTACCTTGGTCCAAAGTCGACTTGTTGTTGGCCGCGACCATCGATGGCGTGCGGGCGACCGGTCAAGCAAGATTGCCTCGCGGTGACGCACGCGACGTTGCGGTGCCGGGGGAAGGACTCGGCAAACCCGCGACCGGTCAATCGGTCTCGCCGATTGTCGACGTTCGACTTGCAAGAGAACGGGTGCAATCACAGTGTTTGAAGTGTCACGACGAGACATCGATCACGGACGAAGCCATCCGTGCGTCGCTTGGGAATCAAAGTACCGAGATGATTCCACCACGCTGGTTCCAGCACGGGATCTATGATCACGCGGCTCATCGCCGTATTGATTGCAAGTATTGTCACGAGGCGGCTTACCCCAGCGACACTGCAGCGAAACCGGCGACCGACCAAGACGTCGTGATGATCGCGGGAATCGAATCGTGTACCGGGTGTCACCGTGATTCCGAGCTGCCGACTCCCACTTCGCTGACGTCGGCCGAAACGGAATCGCTTTTGGGGTGGCCAGCCGACTTGGGCTTCGGATCGCTGCACGCTTTGCCATCGATATCATCCGCCGGCCGCGGTGACAAAGGTGGAGCGATGAAAT
>NZ_ANOG01000933.1 GCF_000346295.1 Rhodopirellula maiorica SM1
CACCACGACAATCCATCGACCGAAAAATGGTAGTGGCAGCGAGGGTGTGGAGGCCGACCGCCTGCTCGATTGGCCAACCGCGCGAGACATCCCGTGGGGCATCTTGATTCTGTTCGGCGGCGGATTGGCGATTGCCAAGGCGGCCGAAGAGACGGGGTTATCCGTTATCATCGGCAGCCAATTCTCGCACCTCTCGGGACTCCATCCGCTGTTGCTAATGGCCGTGATCTGTTTGACCGTGACCTTTTTGACCGAGGTTACGTCCAACACCGCAACGACGACGCTATTGATGCCGATCTTGGGCGCGGCGGCAGAGGGTGCAGGCTACGACGCCGCGTTTTTAATGGTCCCGGCGGCGTTGTCCGCAAGTTGTGCATTCATGTTGCCAGTGGCAACGCCGCCCAACGCGATTGTGTTTGGATCCGAACAACTGACAGTCCGTGAAATGGCCAAAGCCGGATTTGCACTCAACTTGATCGGCGTCGGCGTGATTTCGCTGGTGTGCTATTTTGTAGTCGATTTCCAGCAAGGGATCGGGCAGCCGGTGACGACGACGGCCATCCAAAGTGAACCGACGCCGTCCCAAAATTCTGAGGCGGACATCGATCCCAATGCAATGCATCCTTAGCTGGCCGGATGGACATAGGGGGATCGATAGGGACGGCGGAGTAGCTTCGTCGCTTCCGGATCTCCTACCACCGTACTGGTCTGCGGATCAAATTCCAAGGTGCGGCCCAGCGTCAGTGCATTGTTGGCCAAGATGCACGAAGCGCTACTGATATGCCCTTGTTCGATATCCGCGACCGGTTTCGAGCGATCATCGATCGCGTTAAGAAAGTCACGCATGTGCCCCCGAATCGCCGAGGCGACATGCAATTCCAATTTCCATTCTTTGGCATCCGCTTGATCGCTGGGATATTTATCGAGTTCGATGACGGCATTGCCTGTTAGCTTCTGGCCGCCTGAACGCGGGATGAATTCATACTTTTGCACACTTAATTTCAGCGTTCCTTTGGATCCATAAATGATTCCCGCCCAAGGGAACTCAGGATCGGGAGCCGATCCCCAACTGCGGTGTGTCCAAACCACATCCAGATCATCGAAATCAAACGTTGCGGTCTGTGTATCGGTGATATTGGCGATGGATTCGGTATCGACCAAGATTCCGCCCGCACTGCTGATACGGCGTGGCCAGCCAAGACCAAGTTGCCAGCGAACCATGTCCAACATGTGCACGCACATATCGCCGACGATGCCGTTTCCATATTCCATAAACGCTCGCCACGAGCGTGGATGAATCAATTCGTTGTACGGACGCAGCGGCGCCGGGCCGGTCCAACGATCGAAGTCCAATGATGGTGGTGGAGCAGTGGCGGGCGGATTTTTGCTGGCACGCATGTGGTAATAACAACACACTTCGACGAACGCGACATCGCCCAGCAATCCCGCATCGACGACTTTTTGCTTGGCTTCGATCAAGTGGGCGTGCTGCGCCGCTGGGTTCCAACCTGCACGACTCGCCCCGTACGCCGAGCTGCATCCAGCATCGCTCGACTTTCAAGCACATCGACCCCCGTGGGCTTTTGCACATAAACATCGGCGCCGGCTTCGACCGCCGCGATCATCGCCAGCGCGTGCCAATGATCGGGCGTGGCGATCAAAACGATGTCAAGATCCTTCTCGGCGAGCATCTCTTTGTAATCGACATACGTGCGTGGTCGTCTCTTGGAAACTTGCCGCGATTCGATCAGCCCCGCCGCTTCCTCGAGCATGGCGGAATCCACATCACACAGTGACACCACCTCGACCGGTTCGATGTTGATCAGTTGCAGCAAATCGCATTTGCCGTACCACCCGCAGCCAATGAGCCCCACCCGGCGAGGCGACGCAGCGGGGGCGACAGCGTGAGCGGATTGGGCGGCCGTCGCAATCGAGGCCAAGGCGGCAGTACGAGTGAGAAAGTTTCGGCGATCCATGGTGCTTTGTTTCCAAACGAGAAGGTGCGTTACAGAGAGTAAAAAAGCGGGACGATCGAACACTTCGTCGCAGCGATCATCTTATCACACTCGATCACGACGTTGCCCTTCGGTCCCACCTATCGATCCCCCCGGACTCGCGTCTGCGGCTCAAACCTACTACGGCTTCGCGATTTAGGAAGTAAACCTGAATCATCCGAATGTACCGACGAGAATGTACCGACAAGCCCAAAGTTTTAGCGGCCAGTGCTTTTCTTTTCGGGCCACAGGGCAAGAATATTGGCGAGCAAGACGAGCGATCCGCCAATCAGCAGAGGCATGCTGAATTCTTCGTTGGCATAGTGGACCGCACACCATACGCTGAGCATCGCGGGGGTGAACATGGCCCACGTCGATGCGAACAAAGGCTCGCAGGTGTAGATCACTGCGGCTTGTCCGGCGGTCAAGCGTGGTTGGTACTTGTTCATCCAAACGAATGCCACCAGCGATGGAAAGAAACACAGCACAGCTAGTAGCAGATAAAACCGCGGCTGCAGCGCCAGCGAGGTCCAACCGCCGATTGCTGTTTCCGGCACCGGCAGACTTAGCCCCATGAACACCAGCATCGCCAAAATGGCGGTGGTGCCAAACATACTTGGCGTGAACAACACCGACTCGTAGCGTTTTCCAAACACGTCGACCAGCAAAATTTGACCGCTAAAGAACAGCGTGCCCAACGTGGTCAGCGAATCGCCCAGGGTCCACTGCGTCAGCGCATCGCTGGCGAGCAAAATCTGACTGTTATCCATCACAATCAATCCCGTCAACGTCGCTACGCCCGCCACCGCCAACAACGCACCAAGCATGACACAGCGGCGAGGCAATTGTTTTCTCAGCAACGTGTTGATCATTGGCGTGATGATCACCACCAAGCTGGTCAAAAAACCACTTCGCGATGCCGGGATCGTGGCCAAGCCGATGACTTGCAGCAGCAGCCCCAAATAAAACATCACGCCAATCGCCGCGCCGGCCCAAACATGGGGCATCCGAACACGACGCAGCGTGCCACGCAGCAAGATCGCAAACAAGCCAAACGCAATGGCGAACCTCAATCCGATCAACCACGACGCCGAACTGGTCCGCAGCCAACCCGACGCAGTCGATTCGGTGACGCCGAAATGATCATCGACTTGAAGGTTCAAACACTTCATGATCGGAAAGGATGCCCCCCACATCGCATTGACCAACACCAACGCAATGATCGCTTGACGCCGTTCGTTTGGGGTGCTGCCTTGGTTCGTCATGGATCAAAATTGCCGGTGAGATTAACCAAGGTTTGCAGAGCGGAAGGCGGGAATGGATTTCGGAGAACGCGTGCGATCGATCGCGAAAATCCGTGTAAAACAAGCTCGAACGGCCTTCAAAACGGGCCAATGCTTCACGTGACGCAGTCCAAAGCGTATATTCCGGCACTTCGTTTGTGAATGAGCTTTCCCCCCTTCTCTGTCAGGAGTCCCGTCGTGTCGACCGATCTACCCAATATTCTTGCATCGCGTTATGCGAGTGAAGCGATGGTGAAAATCTGGTCGCCCGCAAACAAGGTGGTTCTTGAACGTGAATTGTGGATTGCCGTACTGGAGGCTCAAAAGGACCTTGGGGTTCACGTCCCCGACGGGGTGATCCAGGCATACCGCTCGGTGATCGACAATGTCGACTTGTTTGCCATCGACGCTCGCGAGCGGGTCACCAAACACGATGTAAAAGCTCGCATCGAAGAGTTCAATGAATTAGCGGGGCACGAGCACATTCACAAAGGAATGACGTCCCGCGATTTGACCGAAAACGTCGAGCAACTGCAAATTCGTTCCGCACTGAATTTGGTTCGTGACCGCATTGTTACGGCACTGTCGTTGGTGGCCGAACGAGCGGCCGAGTATAGCGAGTTAGCCATTGCCGGCCGCAGCCACAATGTTCCTGCACAAGTCACGACGGTCGGAAAACGGTTCGCCAATATCGCCGAAGAGTTGTTGGTCGCATACGAACGAATTGACAATTTGCTGGTCCGTTATCCGTTGCGAGGCATCAAAGGCCCCGTCGGCACTCAGCAAGACATGCTCGATTTGTTCCAGGGCGACGCTGGCAAGCTGGATCAATTGGACAACCGAATCGCGAACGCTCTTGGATTTGAATCGTGTTTCGATTCGGTCGGCCAAGTGTATCCACGATCGCTGGACTTTGACGTCATCTCGGCGCTAACCCAGCTTTCGTCGGCCCCCGCCAACTTTGCTCGCACGCTGCGATTGATGGCCGGAGCGGAATTGGCAACCGAAGGATTCAAACCGGGTCAAGTCGGTTCGTCGGCTATGCCTCATAAGATGAATGCACGATCGGCCGAACGGATCGATGGATTTAATGTGATCCTGCGTGGCTATTTGACGATGGTCGGTGGATTGCTGGGCGATCAGTGGAACGAAGGCGACGTCAGCTGCAGTGTGGTCCGCCGGGTGGCGATTCCCGACGCGTTCTTGGCGATCGACGGACAACTCGAAACGTTCCTCACCGTGCTGGTCGATTACGGGGCGTACCCCGCGGTTATCGATCGCGAACTGCGTCGTTACCTGCCATTCCTGGCAACGACGAAGATCCTTGTTGCTGCGGTCAAATCCGGCGTGGGACGCGAAACGGCACACGAAGCGATCAAGGAACATGCCGTTGCCGCGGCGCTGGCGATGCGAGAAAGCGGCCGCGATGACAACGATTTGATCGAGCGATTGGCAGGTGATGATCGCATCCCGATGGACGCCCAAGCACTGAATGCTGCGATCGGCGATCCAAAGCAATTTATCGGCAACGCATCGTCTCAGGTGCAAAGCGTGATCTCGCGAATCGAAGCGATCACCAGCAAAAACCCAGAAGCGTCAAGCTACCGCCCTGGCTCGATTCTGTAGGCTCGCCCAAAAGTCGCCCCGCTGTCGCCGACATCTGAATACTTCGCCGCCGGATGTCTCCGACATCCGTGTGAGAGGGCGGGCCGACGTCGGAGACGTCAGCTTTTGTACTGTGACGGGGAACAGTTCATCAATCGGCGAAAGCTGCGACTGAAATGAGCGTGGTCGTAGAATCCGCAAGCGTGAGCGACCTCGGATACAGTTTGCTCGGTTTCTCGTAGCAACTTCGCGGCGTGCTCGATCCGCACACGAACTAAATATTGCCTCGGCGAAGCGCCAAAGGCATGGCGGAATCGACGCTCGAAATGGCTGACCGAGAGCCCCGCCATATCAGCGAGTTGTTGGGTGGAAAGATTGTCGGCGAAATGAGCGTGCAGATGCGCAATCACGTTGGCAAAGGCGTCGACCGTTCCAGATGGCGTTTGGATACGTTCGATTTGGCGTGAAAAACCCGCCACCCCAATCACGCGTCCACGCCGATCTCGTAGCGGAACCTTGCTGGTCATCACCAAACGGGGCGATCCTGCATCTTCGGGAGCACTCTCCACCCGGTTGACGATCGCTTCACCCGATTCCATCACAGCGACATCGTCGGCATGGTACTCGTCGGCACGCGACTTGGGAAAGAAATCGTGATCCGTTTTCCCAATCGCCTCCGCTTCGGAAACCACCCCGCAATACTCACATCCGCGGCGATTGAGCGCTATAAATCGACCTTGACGGTCTTTCACGAAAAACGACAGCCCAGGCAAGTGATCAAACAGTGCAAAGGCCTGATCGCTGGGACCGAGTTGAGCAAAAAAATCTTCCCGCAGCCTGGTATTTTCCATGACTTAATTTTACACAAGATTGAGTCCTGCGTGCAAGACAACGGGGGATTGGGGTGCGAGAATGGGTTAGCGTGAACAAGCCCGGCGACCACAGCGCGGCACGGCAAACGCAAAATTTGGCTTGAATTCATCCTCAGTCCCATCTGGATTTCCCCACTCTGATGCTACGCACCTCATTCTTGATGCTGCTGACCAGTTTGTCGGTGGTCATGTATGCCAGCGGCTCGTCGGCCAAAGAGCTCGATTTCAATCGCGACATTCGTCCCATCCTGTCGGACAAGTGCTATTTCTGTCACGGTCCCGACGCGAACACTCAGGAAGCTGGTTTGCGGTTGGATTCTCGCGAGGGAGCCGTCGACGTGATCGAATCCGGCGACCTCGTCGATCGAATCACCAGCGACGATCCCAACATGTTGATGCCGCCGCCGGGATCCAAGATTGAGCTGACCGAACAAGAAAAGCAAACGATTCAAACTTGGGTCGAGCAAGGCGCCACGTACGAAGGTCACTGGGCATTTCAGCTGCTGCCGGATTCGGTAGTCGTTCCTGAGGTGGCCGACCCAAATTGGTGCCGACAAACTTTGGACCGGTTTGTCTTGGCTCGATTGGACAGCGAGAATTTAACGCCCAGCCCCGAAGCGCCACCGCTGCGTTGGTTGCGACGCGTTTCTTTGGATTTGACCGGGCTGCCACCGACTGCCAAGCAGATCGCTGACTTTGAGGCGGCCTTGGCAACATCGGGCGAGCAAGCGTACGAAGACACCAGCGAATCGCTAATGAATTCACCGGCATTTGGCGAGCACATGGCGGTCGCTTGGCTTGATGCCGCGCGGTATGCCGATTCCTACGGTTATCAATCGGACAAATTGAATACGCAGTGGCCGTTTCGTGATTGGGTTGTCGAGGCATTCAACGAGAATCTTCCTTACGATCAATTTCTCACTTGGCAGATTGCTGGCGACCTGCTTGATACTCCAACGCGTTCGCAGCGAGTTGCCACCGCGTTCAATCGCATCCACCGGCTGAACAACGAGGGCGGTGCGGTATTCGAAGAATGGCGACTCGAAAACGTTGCCGATCGTGTTCATACCTTCGGCACTGCGGTGTTGGGGTTGACGCTGGAATGTTGTCGATGCCACGACCACAAGTACGACCCCATTCCGATGCGGGACTACTATTCGATGTCGGCATTCTTCAATTCGATTGATGAAAGTGGTGTGTATGACCGCACCGAAAAAGTCCCGTGCCCTTCGCTGCTGCTGCCCACCGAGGAACAACAGCTGGCACTCGAATCCGCCAAACACAACGTGACGATGGTCGAGCAGGCGTATCAGCGTTCACTCGCAGAGGCACGTAAACGATGGGAATCATGGACGCCTGAGTCTAGCGAGCGATTCGAAATCCCTGATCTTCGGCTTGCCCTTTCCTTTGATCGCAACTTTGACAACTCGCTCAAATCTATCTATCACCCGTCCGAGTTGGACCGAGCCTGGACCACGATGCCGGAATTGGTCGACGTCAACGACACGTCGGTTGCTCGCTTAGAACCGCACTTGGCTGCAGATACCCAGGACGCCAAAACGCCGCCGCCACGACGGGCATTAAAACTCGACGGCGAACGTGGCGTGACGACACATGGGATCACTCCGTTTGATCGTTGGTTGCCAATGTCGGTTGTCGTGACCTTGCGAGAGACAAAGCGAAGTCCTCTGCGTAGCCTGATCGCGCATCACACACGTGGCACCGATTGTGGCTACAACGGCTGGGATTTGACGATTGAAAACGGTCATCTCGAATCGAGGATGGCTCGCGTATGGCCGGGCAATGCGATCAGCGTCCGCACGGTCGATCCAATCCCGATGGACGTGTGGCATCAAATCACGGCAACGTACGACGGATCCTCAACCGCGGCGGGATTGAAGTTGTACCTGAACGGTCAACCTCTACCGACCACGACCGTGCGTGATCGCTTAAAGAAAAGCTGCAACGTCCATGTTGACCACGGCGGCGAATTTGTCGTCGGCCAGCGATTCCGTGCACGTGGCTTCGACGGCGGTTTGATCGATGACGTTCGCATCTACGACCGCGCGTTGACGGAAACGGAACTGCACATTCTGGCTGGCCAAAACGTCGAACCCCATCGCGACAAACCAAGCTTCGAGTACTACGCCTCGGCGATTGACGAAACGACACGTGCGGCGATGCAATCTTTGACCGAAGCTCGCCACGCGTTTGTGATGGCCGAAGAGGCCATGAATGAAATTCCCATCATGGAAGAAACCGACGAACCGCGACCGGCGTATGTGCTTGCCCGTGGCGAGTATGACGCGCCCAAAACCGACGAAACACGAGTCAGCCGAGCAACGCTTTCAGGTCTGCCACTCGCATTTCCCGAAAACGCACCTCAAAACCGATTGGGGTTGGCCCAATGGGTGATCGATCCCAAACATCCGCTCACGGCGCGGGTGGCGGTCAATCGATTGTGGGGCAATTTTTTCACTGCCCCGCTGGTGCGAACCCCAGAAAACTTTGGTTCGCAGGGCGAGTTGCCGACGCATCCCGAACTGCTCGATTGGCTCGCGCGCGATTTCATCCATCACGGATGGGATGTCAAACGATTGTGCAAAAACATTGTGCTCTCGGCTACTTATCGCCAGGATTCAACTGGCACGCCGGCGCAGATCGAAACGGATCCGACGAACCAATTCCTAGCCCGCGGACCGGCCCATCGTTTGGCGGCCGAACAGATTCGCGACCTGGCGTTAACCGCTTCGGGACTATTGAATGACACTCTTGGCGGCCCGCCGGTTTCCCCGTACCAACCCGGCGAAGACCTTTGGAAAGAATCCAATGGGATGTCGCCACCGTACCAACAATCCGTTGGCAAGGCACTGTATCGACGATCGCTGTATTCGGTTTGGAAACGAACGGCGCCGCTGCCGAACATGATGGCGTTTGATTCGACCACTCGCGAAGTGTGTACGGTCAAACGTTCTCGCACCAACACGCCGCTGCAAGCCTTGGTCCTATTGAACGACATCCAGTTCATTGAAACATCGCGAGTGCTGGCTCAGCAGCTACTCGAGAACCACAGCGACGCACCGCTGGACGCAGCGTTCTTAAAATTGGCCGGACGTCAACCGGATGAATTAGAGCGAGCGACATTGCAGCAGCTGTTCACTGACGAACAAGCCTACTACACCGAGAATCCCGCAGCGGCAAACGAACTGTTATCCGTTGGCGAAGCCAAGCTGCCAAACGACTCCGACACCATCCAACTCGCCGCGTTGACCAACGTTTGTCAAGCGATTTTAAACCTCGATGCCACCATCTGGAAACGATAAAGCCATGTCACTGGATCCCTTTGCCGTGAATCGGCGTCATTTTTTCAAGAACAGTTGCACTGGCGTCGGGGTTGCGGCGCTAGCGAGTTTGTTTGGCGGCGAGAGTCCCGCGACCGCCGCGTCGCATCGCGGTGTAACCGGTACCCACTTTGCGCCCAAAGCGAAACGGATCATCTATCTGTTTCAATCAGGCGGACCGGCGCAGCAGGATTTGTTCGATTACAAACCGCTGCTCAACGAGATGAATGGCCAGGAATTGCCGAGCGAAGTTCGCGGCCAACAGCGGTTAACGGGTATGTCCGTCAATCAGTCGTCGCTGCCGATAGCCGGCTCCCAATTCAAATTTGCTCAGCACGGCGACAGTGGTGCATGGCTGAGCGAATTGCTGCCTTATCACCGCGATATTGTCGATGACGTCTGCTTTATCAAATCGATGCATACCGAAGCGATCAATCACGATCCGGCGATCACGATGTTTCAAACCGGTTCGCAAATCGCTGGCCGTCCGTCGCTCGGGTCTTGGTTATCGTACGGATTAGGCAGCGAGAATGAAGACCTGCCGGCATTTATTGTGTTGGTTTCGGCCAATCAAGGCGGCCAACCACTGTACGCGCGTCTGTGGGGAAACGGTTTCCTGGATTCCAAATACCAAGGCGTTCAGTTTCGCAGTGGCAACGATCCCGTGCTGTACTTGTCGAATCCCTCCGGCATTCCCTCGTCTCGCCGCCGAGCCCAATTGGATGCAATCAAAACGTTGAATCAGCACCAATTTGAGAAGGAATTGGATCCTGAAATCGAATCGCGAATCGCGCAGTATGAAATGGCGTATCGGATGCAAACCAGCGTCCCAGACGCGGCCGATTTTTCGGACGAGCCTGAATCGACGTTTGAACTTTATGGCGACGACGCCAAGCAACCGGGCACGTTTGCCGCCAACTGCTTGTTGGCAAGACGGTTGGCCGAGCGGGATGTGCGATTCATTCAGTTGTATCACCAAGGTTGGGACCAACACTCGAATCTGCCGAGACAAATCAAAGGACAGGCTCAGGAAACCGATCAAGCTTCTGCGGCCTTGGTGAAGGACCTAAAACGGCTCGGACTGCTCGACGACACGCTGGTGATATGGGGAGGCGAGTTTGGACGCACCTCGTACACCCAAGGCGTTTTGACAAATGACAACTATGGTCGCGACCATCACCCCCGCTGCTTTACCACCTGGATGGCCGGCGGCGGCATCAAACCCGGAATGACTTATGGGGCAACCGACGAATTCGGCTACAACGTCACCGAAAACGGTGTTCACGTGCACGATTTCAACGCCACGATCTTGCATCTGATGGGAATCGACCACGAACGGTTGACTTACAAGTACCAAGGGCGACGTTTCCGATTGACTGACGTGCACGGTCATGTACTTGATGACATCATTGCTTGACCGGCGGTTCAGGAAGATCACCGATCGCGTACAACAGATCAATATTGGTCCACGCCGCACCGACATGACGGAACATATTGATCAATTGGGCACGGTGATGAGTGCCGTGCAAGGCGAGATGCGGGATCGATTCTCCGACACGAAACCGCGTGTGCGGTCCGCCGGCAGCAATCTCAACAATCCGCTCCACTTCGTTGCCATCGACCGTGGCGATGAACGCGTTTCGCTGTGCCATGACGTCCGGCCATGTTTCGCTTAGCTCCGCAACGCTTGTGCTTTCCGGAGTTCGGGGAAACGGCAGTGGGCCTTCGGTCCAATTCGTGATCCACCATGCCTCGGCATCAAACAGGTGCAAAAGAGTCTTGCGAATCGAACCT
>NZ_ANOG01000934.1 GCF_000346295.1 Rhodopirellula maiorica SM1
GAACGTCGCCTTGCCGCTTCCCCACGTCAACTCGCTGGGCACAAGTTTGCGGATCGCCTCGCCTACCAACGCAACGACCTGCTTCTGAAACGTTGCCACCCAGCTATCGACGGCTCGTTGCTGTGATTCAGCGAGCCGCAGGTAGTGCAGCGGCGCAAGATTGCGGCCGACCACAGGTCCACTGTGGGTGTGCGATGTGCAGATAACAACCTGCTCGCGTTGCAGACCGTATTGCTCTTTCAGAGCGTCACAGATGGCCAGCGAGAGCGTGCGATCGATACCGACGAGATCCAGCGTCAACACAACGCCTCGCTTTCCATCGTGGTCCTCGATCACGAGTGCCTTCGCCCATAGCTCGGTCAATTTGCCGTCGGCGGGTTGAGTGCGCGAGGCATAACCCGCCATCCACATCGGCTCCTCTGGCGTGATCGCGACCTTCGCCGCACCAGCCTTCCAAGCAGATTCTGCGCCCTGTGCCACCGCCGTGAAAATCAGCAGAATCGTCGTTGCAATCAATCGTCTTTGGTTCATAGAGGCTTTCCAACTGGGTTCGACTCTCGTTCGGCATCGCTCAAAAAAGGTTGGACAAGTCGCTGCAGTTCGTGCCTGCGACGACTCATTTCCGCTCGATCAGTTTTTTCATCTCGGCGGTGATCGGCATGACTTCAAAATCTTTGAAGAACATTTCGCAGTCGGTGCCACCGTGCATTTGCAGACCCAGCTTGCCAGTCTTCTCACTCGCTTCGTCAACAATATCCGATGTGCAGAATCCATTGAGCGTCTGGACCAGTCGGTCGCCGTAGGCGGCGGTGCAGGTCGTGTTCCACTGGTCATCCTTGTTGCGGACTTTTTCGACGAACTCGTCGTTGGTAACAACCCAGCCGCGGCCGGGAATCTTCTTGCCGTCGATAATGCCGGCGGTGTGCCAGAGCGCAGAGTCCTTGCCGTTGTTAGCGATTTCGTTTTGGAATCCGCGCAGCACCCAGGGGGCGCTCGTTTCCTCGGCGCGAAAATACAACGCGCTGTTGCCACCATGCATCCGGTAGGTGACGCGAGCGATGAAGTCGTCGTAGTTTTTCTTCGAAATCACCAACCCGTCTTTGCCCTGGCTCTTGGAATGGACGCCGTGCAGAACACCCTCGTCGGTGAACGACCATTCTTCGGGCAGAACGAACTTGGCATCGGCGAGTTGGTAGTTGCCGTCGTCGCCTTTGACGAAGAATGACTCCCATTTGCTCTCGCCCAGATCCTTGACACGAATGTTCTTCCAAGCGACGGAACCCGATTTTCCAGAATGAATCTGCAGTCCAATAAAGCCTTTCATCGAGAAACTGTCGAACATATCGACGACCAGATTCCCATTCAGCCAAGTCTTGATGGACGGTCCGACGCACTGAATTTCCAGCTCGTTCCACTGACCTTCTTCGCAGCTTGCCTGAGCCGCATCAAGACGATCCTGCGGAGTGTGGGCATCGAGCCAAATGATGCCATGCTTGTGTCCGCGACGACCTTCGTCATAGATACGGCCAGTCGCATCGCCGCCGGGACGGATTTCGTACTGATAGCCATAAACACGCTCGCCATCGCCTTGCTGACGAGCGGCCGAGCGGAATTGGACACCTGAGTTCCCGGCTTCGATGAATTTGTACTGCAGCTTCAGAACGAAATTGCCAAATTCTTTTTCGGAACACAAGAAAGTGTTGCCCGGCGTATTCGGGATACATTTCCCAACGATCGAGCCATTCTCGACTTCGTACTCTGCGGACCCGCCACGTTTGACCCAGCCGGTCAAGTCGTCGCCGTTGAACAGGGAGGTAAATCCATCCTCAACGTCCGCCGCCGTTAGACCGCAGGGCATCAAAAGTGCGATCATCATCGCAGCTACAAAAAGTTTTCTCATCGTTGTTTCTCTCGGAAGGGGGGAATTGTAGGTGGGAATGCGTCAGGTGATCAAAAAAACGCTCGACCCCAGGCTCCTGCCTGGGAACCAGTGGTGGCGATTCCCGAGAAATGACGCATTTAGTTGTAGCGGAAGTCGTCAACGACTTGTTGAATCAGTCTGTCTTTAACATGCTTCGTTTAACCGTTAGCCGATAGGCGTACGCATAACAAATGCGAGTACGCCTGCGGCTCACTGTTAAACGAATTAAATCAACAAGTCGTCAACGGCTTTCGTTTTGCGGGAAGGATCGAAACGACCTCT
>NZ_ANOG01000935.1 GCF_000346295.1 Rhodopirellula maiorica SM1
CCGAAACTCTCTGCGAGTTTCGCTACGAAAAAATGCTTCACAGCGTTGGCCCAAACGGCTAACGGGATTTCACTCAATGATTCCTGCCGACCGGCTTAGCTGCACGACGGGACTCGTCACCCCGCCCACTACGGCCCGCCCACTACGTTAACAACACTTCACTCCAAACATTTGTAACAAAACTCGAACGACGGACTTCTTGCCGAACCGTTCCTACGCCTGGGTGAGGCTATGAGAGTTTTGTCGAAGTTTGTCGGTTGGCGGATTCGGATGTGAGTTCCGCCAGTTCGTTGCTCAATTCGGTCAAGTTCATAGCCGATTGTTCGATCTCTTGCAGTGCCGCCGCGTGGTCGGCCGTCATCCGTTCCATGTCTTGCATGGTTTTATCGAGTTCGACTGTACCGGTGGCTTGTCGTGTTGCTGCCGAAGCGATCTTTTTTGCGGTCAACGCGGACGCCGAGATCGTCTCTAGCAACGTTTGCACGAGGTCGCCGGTTTGCTGAGCGACCTGGCGAGCTTCGGCAACGACCACTGTTTCTTGCTCGGACGACTCCACGGCTTTGCGGATGGCGTTGAGGATCTCCGATAGAATGCCGCGCACCTCGCGTGTCGATTGCATCGATTGTTGAGCCAAGCGTTTGATCTCGGCAGCCACGACAACGAATCCCTTGCCGTGTTCGCCCGTTCGCGCGGCTTCGACAGCGGCGTTGAGTGCTAGGACGTTGGTTTGTTCGGCGATATCGTCGACCGTCGCGGTGATTTCGCCAATCGCCTGCGCTCGCTCGGCAAGCGAAATGACGTGAGTAGCGGTTTCTTCGACCTGCCTTCGGACCGACTCCAAAGCTTCGATAGATTTTCCCATGGCTTCACGGCCTGTTTCAGCAGTCGCTTCGACGTGTTGCGCTTCGTCGACCATCCTATTAGCTCGTCCTGCAGTATCGTGGGCAATACTAGAGATCTCGTTCATGGTGCTTGCGGCCTGCGAAACGGCAGCGGCTTGGTCATGCGAACCGCGAGCCTGTTTTGACGTCGTGGATAGTATGTCATCGCTGGTTGAATTGAGGCGGCCGACCGTATCCGCAATTGCTTCAAACAGCGTATTCCGCTCACGCTGTGCACTCAACATTTCTTCTTGCGACGCGAGGGTCAAACGCTGTGATTCCAATCGCTCGTTCTGTTCGGTCAGCTTTTCCTCTTTACTTTTCAGGTCGTCCACCATCGATTGCAGGTTTCCTGCCATCTGATTAAATCCTGCACTCAACTTGGCGACTTCATACTGTCGCGCAGCAGGAATTCGGTATTCAAGTTCTCCTTCGCCAATGCGATTAGCGCCTCGCAGCAATTCATCGATAGGTCGGGTGACCGAACGTGCGATCATCCATCCGGCGGCAATCACCATCAGCGTTGCGAAGAACGCAAGCAAGATGATCTGGTTGCGCAGTCGTTTGATCGGAGCGAATACCACCGAAGACTTTCTTGCTTCCAGAACGACCCAGCCCATTCCTGCAAAATCACCGTGTCCGCGAGAGACGGCAAACGCTCCCAACAACTCTTCGCCATCACGAACATCCGTTAGATTTGCAACAAATGCATTCTCGTTCTCATCGAAGTCGACGTCTTGAAAGTACGCACTGCCATCTTTCATTCCTGTCGATGCTTGCCCGGCTTCGCGGATCACGGTGTGATCTCGATCGAACAGCAACAGATACCCGTCGGTTTGGTTATTTCGCTTGTACTTGTCGACGATCTCAATCAGTTCTTGAATATTCAAAACGGCTTTCATCACGCCTAGGAACTCGCCGTCCTCGTCGACCGCCTTCAGACAAATGTCGACCGAGTGGATTCCTGCACTCTCGTCGAAACTGACGTCCTCGATATGCAATCCGTTTTCAACGGCCAACTGCCACCACGCTTCGTCGTCTTGGCGGTAGTCCGAGGTTCGGTTGGTCTGCGCGACGTTGGCACCAAATCGGTTGGTGATAAACACCTCGCCGAACACAGCATGCCCTGCTGATTTTTCCAATTGCCGCAGCCAAACATTAAAGTCGCGGGCCAGATCATTTGTCATGACCTGCTGCATCAACGGGATCGTCTCGTCATCCGGTGTGGAACGCCACTGCTGATCACGCTGCTGCACCCAGTCCGCAGGATCGTCCATCTGACTCATCTCTTCGTTCGATTCCCGCAATGATTCGCGTACGAGGTCGGTTTGCAAATACGCCTGCCAAGTGGTCGCGCGGGTTTGAATGATCCAATCGACCTCGTCCATCACTTCTTGAGCTCGGGTGACCGAGTTCGCTTCGATGGCGTCGCGCAAACTGGTTTCGCTAACACTGGTCGCGTAGATTCCGACCAGCCAAATCAGAATCGTCGGCAAAATCGTTGCAATCAGCAACTGATGGACGATACGCATGGTCGTGTACCCCGGAAGAAATCGCAGCGTTAAATGATTTTGATTACTCCGATTGTAATTGAAGTACCTCGTTGAACGGATCGATATGACCCCCGAATGTCATGTTTCCTTGTCGCCGAGTTGTGCGGTTCTCCGATCTCTGCCGATATGAACGTCAATCAATTTTCCCAACTTCGTGTCTTGTTATTCGCGATCGCCATCTCACCCGTGGTGGCGCCGCAGACGCATGCCGACGATGCTCAGCTCGCTCGATCCGCCTACAAACAAAGCTTTATCGAAAACGATTTTAGCTATCTCGACGATCCGGCGTACCAAGAGCAATTCCTGGGTGAACGTTTGAAACGGCTGCGTCCCTGCAGCGACGTCACGGTCGACTTGGGTGGTCGATATCGATCGCGGTATCACAACGAAAACAATCTTCGCGGCGGTCGTCGGTTGACCGGTGCCAGCGACGAATTCGTGCTGTCACAGTTGTTCTTGTTCGGCGATGTCCATATTGGCGAAAACCTGCGTGTCTTTGGGCAAGCGATTGATGCGACTAGCGATGGCGAAGACCTGCCGCCTCGCGCCAGCGAAGTCAACCGTTTCGATATGCAAATGCTCGCCGTCGATGCGCTACTGTTGAGCGATGGTGACGACCAAGAATGGTGGCTGCGACTCGGACGCCAGGAATTGTACTATGGATCGCAGCGATTGCTGGCCAGCCGTCCGTGGCGGAACACGCCGCTGACCCACGACGGCGTGCGGAGTTGGTGGAAGTCCGATTCGGCACGAATCGACGCCTTTTGGGTGCGGACAATCGATCCGGCACAGCATCGGCCCGACGATCACAACTTTGACACCCCTGATCAAAGCCGACAGTTCTACGGCGTCTTTGGCACATCAAAAAACGCTCGGTGACGCGCGACCTCTACTATTTCGGAATGACCGAAGAAGATGATCGAGTGCAAACGTTCGCCGGTGTTCCTGGCGGTTTTGATGTTCACACGATCGGCGGACGCGTTCTGAAAAACGAAGGCGATCTATGGTTCGAAGTCGAAGGCGGCTACCAATTCGGAAGCTTTTCGACGTCTCGTCAATCGGCGGGGTTTGCAACGGTGGGACTGGGGCACCGCTTCGAACGGTTGCCGCTGAAGCCGACCACTTGGCTGTTTTACGACTGGGCATCGGGTGACGATGATTTAAACGACGGCGTTCACGGCACGTTTTACCAGCTCGAACCTCGTGGACACTATTATCTAGGATACGCCGATTTGACGGGGCGTCAGAACATCCAGGACTTGAATCTTCAGACATCACTTGCGGTCACCGATGATATGGATTTTCGCATCCATTTTCACAACTTCTGGCTCGCCAATCGCCGAGACGCGCTGTACACCAACGGTGGCGGGGCAGCGTTCCAAGATCCCACGGGGTCGGCAGGAAACGAGATCGGCCACGAGCTGGATTTGCAGTTGCGCTGGGCCATCTCACCACGCGCCCACTTCTTAGTCGGATACAGCTACCTGTGGGCAGGCGACTACTTCGACAGTCCCGTCATCCAAGGCGGCCCCGCTGGAATTGCTCCCAACGGAGCGAACGGCAACGACGGCGAATTTACGTACATCCAGACAACGGTGCGATTCTAGATAAAGAATCAAATGTGGGGGACTGTCGACATGCAAGGGATGAGCCTGCGTGCAACATCTCCTGTTAGACGCCCTTTTAGAAGGGATGATCGAGATCGGTTTCGTTACTCGCTGGACGTCGCAGCGCTTCGTCGATCCGACTTTGTAGGTCCGCTGACTTGGAAACCAGATCCGAATAGCGATCGGCGAGCGATTGAAGATTGGCTTTCAATTCGGATGCGGATTGCAGCCGCTGATCGGCATCGCTGCGACGGTAGTTGGCAAAGCACTCGTTCAGTGAAGTGATGTCATCGCGAGAAGCGTTGCATCTTTCCAGCTCCGATACGATCTCGGCAACCATAAAGGCCATTTTCAAAAATCCGCCCGAGTCGCCGGGTATCGGACCTTCATTACTCACACCGGACCATGCAGAGGCGAAGGGATCGTGTGTCTCACCACTGGCTTCGCGCTCGGCCCATTTGCGATCCATCTCGGCGTGAAATTTGGCGTCTTCGATCTGTTGCTGTTCCCAGGCGTCACGTGTTTGAATCATTGAAAAAGCAAACTCGTTGTCCAGTTCCAAGTGATGTCCGTCGATGCTGGTAAAGCCAACGCCAAACAGTCCGTCGGCCATCATTTCGCAGATCGGACAATCACAATCAGCGATATGTTGCTCGGACTCCACTTCATCGATTCCATCAATGACGACCTCAGCTCCGCGAGGAACCCGACGTCGATCGCACTCGATGATAAAATTAGGTGACGAGCCGCCTTCAAAGGAATTGCTCAACCAAAGGTCTTTGACGCCGCGTAACAATTCAGTCAGCTGGTCGATATCTGTGCCGCTGTTCGAGCCGTCCGGTGCCGGATTTCCTGTCGGTTCGTCGGACGGATTACGTTGATCCGTCAGGAAAAACCAGCTTGCATCGATCACTTCGCGGCACAAGTCAAAGTAGAGACACATCTCTTGGCTACCCATTGGCGCGGACTCAAATCCGGCCCAGTTATCTGGAGCTGCGATCATCGGCCCACCGTCTTCGAAACGACGGCGTTGCCCCCAAGTGACGTGATCATTCCACTCGATCGCTCCGTGCAACAGTTGCCGTGGCACGCGGCCGCCCAAGTCTGAGCGTGGCGTTAGCAACCAATCACGATGGACGGCAACCGTGAACGGATAGCGAGCGTGCCTGTCTTCGCTGGCGTTGCTGTTTCGCCAAGCATCGCTGTCGACCGTTTCTAAAACCCTCGCTGCGATATCCGTTAAAAACGCATCTCCATACAGGATGTCTCGATTCACATAAGGTTTGTTGATCGGCGATTGACGAGGTTGGTTGACAGTTTCTGCGGTGACACCTTTATGTAGTTCCCACCACGGCGGCAAATGAATACTGAGCGGGCAATGTTGTTTTCCCGTTTCATCGACAACCATCGCGAAAGCATCATCACGATCCACGGACATGAAGTTGCCGCCCATCAGGATACGTTTCTCGCGAAAATCGATCACGAGCCAAGCCTCTGCCGATTGAAGAGCCTCCATGGCTTCTTCGCAATCAGTTTCCTCGAGCGGCACACTGCTGGCAAATTCACAAACCGCGGGCGTGCGATAGCGAGGCCACGCACTCATCGCTTCATTCCAGTTGGCCGGATCCTCCGACGCCAACGCGATCAACGTCAATGCTGTATCGGCATCACAATGTGTTGCCAACCGCGATTGGGACGCGTCGATGACAACCACCGTTGCCAAATCGTCATTTTGATCCATTGCTCGCTCCACACCGAATCCGGGAAGATGGCCAAATGAGATACTTTGATCTTAATGCATCTGTGGTTGTCTGTGTGTCGGCGCCGTTCTTTCTTAGAATGCAAAAAAACGTTCACTCCAATTGCGGATTATAAACTAGGTGTCGACTCATGAGCGAATACCAATTTGTTGCCTTTCAAGCTGTCGACAGACCGCTGGATAACAAGCAGCTTGCGTTTGCCGAAAAGCAATCGTCGCATTCGGAACTTTCCCGGTGGCGGATGTCGGTCGAGTACCACTACTCCGAGTTTCGTGGCGATGTCGACGGATTGTTGCGGCGCGGCTTTGATGTGTACCTTGCCTATACCAATTACGGCGATCGTGAGATCCGATTGCGACTACCTCATGGGCTGGCATTTACCAAGTCAACATCGGATCCGTTTCTGGTATGCGAAGGTTTGCAATGGAAAATGGACGCCGAGGGCAACGGTGGGATACTGACGGTGTCTCCGTATCAGGAATCAGGCGAAATCGCAGAGGTGTGGGAGTTGGATAAATACTTGGATTCGCTTGCAAAGGTACGTGAGCAACTGATCCGAGGCGACCTTCGTGCGTTGTACCTGCTGTGGTTGTGCGCGGCCTACGACGATAACTACGATCCGGCGGAAATCGTCGAGCCGGCTGTACCACACGGTCTGGCGAAGATGCCCTCGATAGCCGCCGAGCTGTTGCTGTTCTTCGGACTCGATCCATTGATATTGAAAGCCGCTGCAAGCGGTGTGCCTGGAGTCGCCCCCGAATCTGACCAGGAAGACCCCATTGCCGTCTGGTCGCAATCGATCAGCGAAGTACGATCGCGAGCGTTGCTGCGACGATGTTTGAAAGAAGATCCGGTCGCGGTCAAAGCTGAGTTACTAGCGGAAATTCGTGATTCGGGATCCGTTGTTGATTGGCCAACCACGGTGCGGGGCCGTTCGCTTGAAGTGCTGCTTACCGCCGCTGACGAATTGCGTGAGCAGGAGAACAAAAAGGAGGCGAAGAAGGCGCAAGCGAAAGCGGTGAGGGAGGCTGCTAAGGCGGAAAAAGAACGCCAGGCCAGAATGGAGAAAATGAAATCGTCTCCGGAAACATGGCTCGCCCAAGCCGAGAAGTCGGCCGCTGCGCGAGGCACAGTAAACTACAAGGCCGCTGCCGAAATCTTGGCCGATCTACGTGAAGCGATCGGGGGCGAGACAGGCAAACGACTTGCTCATGACTGTGCCAAGAAACTCGTCACGGCCCATCCAACGCTCAGTCTGCTCAAGTCGTCACTGCGAAAGCGTGGTCTAGTCGATTGAGTAGCGGAACGGCGTGAGCCGTCCGGTTGAGGCGAGTAAAACGTTCGGTCTAGACCGGGCGGGCCCCGCGCCGCACCGCTACAAACGCCACCCGTTTAGTGCCAAAGTAGATGGCATTGGGCACGAGCCCTCCGGTGATTTGGTCGGGATGAGGAACCGGGGAGGGCTTGCGCCCTGCCGCTAAAACCTCGCAAAACACGGGGGACAAATACTTCTCAACGTTGGGATTGGGACTAGGACGATATGCTCTGTCCCCAGGCGGCTAGTCCCCAGGCGGCTTTCCTGTGACCGTGAGTCAATTTGTTTAACAGCTAGCCGAAGGCGTCTGCGATTGTTTCGCAGGGATGGACGCCTTCGGCGAGCCGTTAAACGAACGGACGTTCGTTTAACGGTTTGCCTCATCAAGCCGCTTTCACTTCGATCCGTCGCGGTTTGGCGTGATCGGACTTCGGCAGATGCAGCGTCAACACGCCATCGTGCAATTCCGCCGTGATGGCTTCGCTGTTGATCGCTTCACCGATCATGAACGTCCGCTGGACGTCGCCGACTCCGTATTCGCGGTACAGGTATCCTTCGCCATCATGGCAGCGACTCACCTTGCCGTGAATCGTCAGTTGACGGTTCTCGAATTGGATTTCCAAATCGTCATGTTCGACGCCCGGAAGATCGCCGTACAGGATCAACTCGTCGTCGCCTTCCCAAATGTCAAACCGAGGTTGGTAGGTCGATCGAGCTTGTTGATTGCTTTCGTTTTGATATTGGCTCAGTCGTCCGTTTTCATTTTGATTTTTGCTTTCGTTTTGATTCGTTGTGGTCATGGTGGTGCTCATGGTTCACCTCCAAAAATTTGGGATTTGGTTTGTTCGGGATCGTGCAAACGGGGTGGATCAGTTTGCCTTGACTTCGATTCGTCGTGGCTTGACGGCTTCGCTCTTGGGCAGCGTGATGTGAAGCACGCCGTTTTTAAACTCGGCCGATACCCTTTCGCTGTGGATGTCACCGGGCAATTCGATCATGCGGCTGAATTTGCCGTAGCTGCATTCTTGGCGATGCCATGTTCCGCCTTCATGCTCCGGTGGCTTGCGTTCGCCTTTGAGCGTCAATTGATTTCCGGTGACGTAGATTTCCATATCATCCATGTGGAAGCCAGGCAATTCAGCTTCGGCGTAGACGTTGTCCTCGTCTTCGCGAACGTTCAAAGCGGGGAAGCTGCCGACGCCCATCACGCCGCCGTTACCGCCGCGGCTGAACAGCCGATCCATTTCGCGGCTGAGTCGATTCAGCTCCGTCCAAGGTTCCCAGCGAGTTGCTAACATGTTCGTACCCTCCTTTCAAACGGGTTCATAAGAAGAATCGTGTTTCAAGTTGATTTTTTATGGGATTAACCGAGTGTGCCTCGGTGGCAGTCTTTGCTGGGCAATTGGGTAAAATTGCAACGGCTGTACCAATTGCGAATCAACATGGTGGCGAAGCTTCCCGCTGAAGAACGTGCGTGTTGACTTCGTGTCAATTTGGCGTCCCAGCCGACAAAAAGTCGCTCGCACCGATATGGCAAAATGCTCACAGCAAGCTGCTGCAAACCACTGCTCGGCAAGCTCTTTGCGGTACATCCTTTGCAACTTTCGGTCCGCCACACGTCCCTGTTGCGACAGACTGGCATGCTAAGAAAAACTGGCGTGGTGAGACCGACGGGAACTGCGGTCAATGCTTGTCATCGCAGTTTATGCACGTACCAAAATGGCAGCCCCTGGCAACCGCCGCGATCTGTTTTGTGCCCTGATTGAATGTGACCAGAACCGAGAAGGTTGAAGGAGACCAAGCGATGTCTTTCATCACGCATCATTGCCCGTCCTGTCACGCTCCGATGCGAGAGGGCTTTTTGATTGATCGTTTTGGCGAGTTCCAAAAAGACACCTTGTTCTGGGCGAGCGGCAGTTTCGGATCGTTTATGTTGGGACGCGAGCAGGTCTATCCCGTGACTACATGGCGGTGCCAACACTGCGGTTTGTTACAGTGCTATGCAGCCCCAGCTGAAATGCGGCAAGGTGATCACGCTGCCGCCACGACGCCCGGTGTCAACGACGCTGACGACTCGACACCGCCGCAGCAACCCACCGAGCACGACTCGCCCAACACCCTCCACCAAGTCGTCTCGTAATGGATAGAAACGGATCCGCAGACCGTAAAGCACTGGGCATCACCTTCGTAGCCACGCTCACCAGAGCGTCAATGGTTGGCACTGTCGCTACATCGCACGGGACGACCACCAATCGGCGTAAGGCGTGTTCTTGATCAGGTAGCGATTGTAGTCGCGGTCGTCGTCCCACCACGTCGGCCCGCGTTCGCCCAATGCGACTTTGGCTGCGTGCACCTTGTTGCGAGCGGCGGCCAGTGCATTGTCGTCGCTCGATCGCCGAGCGGCGGCAACCTCGCGGCGGGCGGTCATCAGTTCACTGACCAAACGCTGGCGAGTTTCCTCGTCCAGGTTCGGGTTCGTGCAACGCCACAGCCGTTCTCGATGAACAAAGTAGCGGCCGTCGGGGGTAATGGGGTATTTCAAAAAGTCGAGCCTGTTCGATTTCCAGCGGGGGCGTCTGCGGTCCTTTTCAATCAGATTACACGATTTGCGAAGCACCAACCTTCCGATTCGTGTGTCGCCATCAGGCCAAGCCCGTCGCTCGGATTCTCTGCACGTCCCCTTCACTGCTGGACTGTAAACCGAACAATGCTGTTTCGCGATGAGGAGGCACTCGTTGGCGCGTGGAGAGAAACAGAGAAACAGAGAAACAGAAACAGGGACACAGCCCTTTACTGGGGGGCTGCACCTTAAGCGGATTGGAGCAACGCTGTGAAGCATTTGATAGCGGCCCGGCGCGAGCCGTCCGCTTGCAGCGAGTAAAACGTTCGGTTTAGACCGGGCGGGCCCCGCGCCGCGCCGCTACAAACGCCACCCGTTTAGTGCCAAAGTAGATGGCATTGAGCGCGAGCCCTCCGGTGTTTTAGTCGGGATGAGGAACCGGGGAGGGCTTGCGCCCTGCCGCTAAAACCTCGCAAAACACGGGGGATAAATACTTCACAACGTTGGGATTGGGACTAGGACGAAATGCTCTGTCCCCAGGCGGCTCCCCACCGAAGAACCTGCGATTTATAAATTCTGAAAGTCTAGCCCTCCTCGCTTCCGCCGGGCTTGTCCCGGGCGGAGCGACAACTGGCAGCTACCCAACAAGCCCCCGATGCCTCTGACCTTGCCCCGCGAAACGCCGGAGGCA
>NZ_ANOG01000936.1 GCF_000346295.1 Rhodopirellula maiorica SM1
GGCATCCATTT
Source organism: Rhodopirellula maiorica SM1 (assembly GCF_000346295.1). Lineage (GTDB taxonomy): Bacteria > Planctomycetota > Planctomycetia > Pirellulales > Pirellulaceae > Novipirellula > Novipirellula maiorica. The sequence continues at coordinate 12 of NZ_ANOG01000936.1, forward strand.
CCGCAAAGTTCATGTCCAACAAACAAACGTCGAACCGCTGTTGTTCCATCAATTCAATCGCCGTCGAGGCACTTTCAACGCCCACCACACGGTAGCTGTAGCGTTTCAATTTGCATTCTAAATCCGCTCTTGATTCACGATGAGCGTCGACCACCAACACCAACGGACGTGGTCGATCGCGACAGCTGAATTGTTCCGTGAAGGGGTATTCGTCGGTTTCGAGCGGTTTGACGACCTTGTTTGCAGCGGGGACCACTTTGATTCGCGACATGATTGCGCTACGTTGATTCCATAACATGATGAGCCTGGCGGTGCGATGCGAATTCGCCTTGGGGGGGAACGGGGCGACGATTCGAAGAGAGGCTATTTGATGAGAGCTTCGGTGGCTTGACGGAAGCGGTGGTCAGCCGTGGTGGCGAAGATACTCACTGACGTGCGAATTTGAATTGCGGCTGTTCACAAAAACGCCGGAACGCAGATAGCTTGTACAGTCGATTTGGTGGACAAGAAATCGGGCAAGCGTTTCCGTACTGACAAAACCGCCTCGTAACGAGTGGCGATCCGCGATACAGGCTCCGACGGTACGGCGTGCCTTTAACTTTCCACAACGGACGAGCGTCCAATCGAGATCGCATTGCATTAACATCGCCGCTTCGTTCTGCTTGTCCGCCAATCGCGAGCACAGCCCCAACGCCCCCGCCACACGTGTTGCGAACGTCCCCAATGGACGCGGCCGATCCCCTGGCAAGACGACGCCAGAGTGCGAGACGACAATGTACCGCCGAGCGCCTTTGCGATGCAGTTTCGGCAGCAACGATCGGGTCAACTTCGCCGCCTCGGTCCCCACGCCGCCAGCGCACGGTCGCATCGTAGGACCATAACAATTGATGACCGCCATACAGTCGCTGACAACGTCAGTCAAACAGCGTTGGTCGTCCAATTCACATTGGACGACTTCGGTCGAGTTCGCAGAGTGTTCGAAGCTTGGATCCCGAACCTGCGTCTTGACGTGGAAACCGCAACGGCGAGCTACTGAGATGACTTGCCGACCGAGCGCCGTATCGCCCCCGAGAACACAAATGCAACGAGCAAGGTTCATGTCCACATTCAGGTACATGTCCATGGTAAGCTCCCGGACCGCTGCATCCTGGGGAAACACCGCGGCCTATGAAAAGTTAGAGAAGAGCAACGCGTCGCTTTCTTCGACGCTCGTCTATTTCATAGGTCGAGAGTGAACGATTGCTGTCACATCAAAAGAGATCCTCTTGCTCAGCGCTTGATTGTGGAGTTTTGTGTTTTCGCCGAGCCGCGATCGCGATGGTGCCGGCAACAATGGCTGCTCCGGCAGGATAGGCCAGCTTGGGAATCCTGAGCGGCGGGGGATCTGAAATGGGTTGCGTTTCTTCGCTTGTCACGGATTCAATCGATGCCAGGATCGAATCGAGCAGCGGACCCGAGATCGGTTCGACCGCACCGGCTGCGATCAAATCTAAACAGCGGTGGTACTCCCATCGTCGATTCTAATTGCACTTTGATCGCGTCTCCCGTGATAGCGCCAATCCGCGCCGGCAAATTCGCTCGTTGCAGATCGATCCAACCCGCCCGGGACCCCGAAAACCATCCATGATGGAC
>NZ_ANOG01000937.1 GCF_000346295.1 Rhodopirellula maiorica SM1
GATTGTCGTGTAGATTAGTGAGTGACGGACATTCCGATAACCCCGCAGTATCTCGCAAATGACGCTGTCTGCCGCAGTTTCCGCTGTCTGCTGCAATTCCCCGCGGATTCCCGGCAAAACAATGAACCACGACTCGACATCCGCCAAATTGCTCCCACCCGATCGGCCGCTGATGGATTCGCTTGGTCGCGTCCATACCAGCGTCCGGCTGAGCGTGACCGATCGCTGCAACCTGCGCTGCACCTACTGCATGCCCGAAATCGATGCGACGTTCATGGCTCGCGACCATCTGCTGACCTTCGAAGAACTGCATCGACTCACTGAACTTTTGGTCACCCGATGCGGCATCAACGATGTGCGATTGACTGGTGGCGAACCACTGGTCCGCCGAGAACTGGACTGCTTTGTCGCAATGCTCAGCAAAATCGCCGGACTGACCGATCTTTCGTTAACCACCAACGGAATCCTGCTGCCCGCACAAGCCGAAAAGCTGAAAGCTGCAGGACTAAAACGGCTAAACATCAGCATCGATACACTTGATCGCGAGCAATTTAAAAAGCTGGCTCGCCGCGATTCGCTCGATGAAACAATCGCAGGAATCGAAGCCGCGATTCGCTGCGGTTTCGAGTCGATCAAACTAAACGCGATCGCAATCAAGGGAATCACCGAGCACGAATTCGTCTCGCTGATCGAGTTTGCCGCCGCCAAAGGTGTCGTGATTCGCTTTATCGAGTTCATGCCGCTGGATTTTGATCGTGCATGGCAGCGGGACAGTGTGCTGAGCGGCGACCGCTTACTAAAGCTGATCGAACAGCATTTCGGGCCGCTCAACGAGCAACCACGCCAGACGCCCTCTCAACCAGCCGAGCAATTTCGATTACCCGAGGGCGGAAGATTCGCTGGTGCTGAGATTGGCATCATTCGTTCAGTGTCCCAACCGTTTTGCCAAGCGTGCAATCGACTGAGAATTACCGCGGATGGATCAATCCGAAATTGCTTATTCGCCCGTGACGAATCGCCGATTCGCGATTTGATCCGCAGTGGGGCCAGTGACGATACATTGGTCCAAGTCATACGTGATTGTGTGTGGCAAAAGAAACCGAGTCATGGGATCGATAGCGATGGTTTTTCGCCGCCCCCGCGGGCGATGTACTCGATCGGCGGATGATGCGAGAAACCGTTTCAAATGCCGCTTCGCGTCCCCGTTTAA
>NZ_ANOG01000938.1 GCF_000346295.1 Rhodopirellula maiorica SM1
GAGATGAGTTCTGCAATGCGTTTGCGACTGAGATGTTTGGTTAACCCATCGGTGCACAGCACCAACGCATCGCCGATTTGCAAATGAAACGACGCCGCATCGGGATGCGGTTCGTCCTTTCCGCCCAAAACGTTCCACAACATGTTTGTCAATGGACCTTCGCGATCGGGTTCGGAGTCGTTGGTTTCATGGTGCCCCAACACTGCTTCGGCCATGGTATGGTCACGTGTCAGCTGCTTGATCTCGCCGTCACGTAGTAAATAACAACGACTGTCCCCCACATGAACGACAAACATCCGTGGCCATGCGATGTAGGCCATCGTCAGGGTGGATCCCATTCCTTGTCTTTGAGGAGCCGAGGCAATATCGCGCTCGATCAGTTGTTGGCAACTCAACAATCCTGCCTTTAAGTGTTTCTGAAAATCCTCGTCCTCGTGAATGTCGTCGTGCAGCAGATACCAGCTGAGCGTATTGAGCACGTAATCAACAATTCCATCTAACGCCAATTGACTTGCACGTTCTCCGGATTCATGTCCTCCCATACCATCGGCAACCAACAAAAGCCGTCCCTGCGTTTCGCCGAATAAACGAGTGCGATGATCCAATGCCAAGCTTGTCGAATGGACTCGCATCGATTTACATAGATCGGCGATCATGAAATGATCTTCGTTTGTCTTACGTTGACGTCCAATATCACTCGTACCAAAGATTTCCATTTGTCCATGCATGAAGCGGCTCCATTACGTGAGCGAGGCTCAGGAGTAAAAAGGCGAGATACGGTTAGACAATCCAAGGCGGGATCAATCAGCGGCCCACGAAGATGCGCGGATCTCATTAAACTAGCATTCGCAGGGTCTTAAATCGTCAAGCAAAATCTGTTCCAGCCGTGCGTCGCATCGGCATGACAATTGCTCGGCATGACGATTGCAACGAATAGAAATCGAAT
>NZ_ANOG01000939.1 GCF_000346295.1 Rhodopirellula maiorica SM1
GCTCCGCTNTAAAAAAAGCCGAGTCGTTTGACTCGGCTTTTTTCGTTTTGTGTTCGTGGTTTTTGTCAACCAGCTTCGCGTGCGACCACAGAGTCTCGCGTGCGACTACAGAATATCGAGCAGTTCGACTTCAAAGACAAGCACTTCGTTAGGGCCGATCGCTCCCTGGCTGCCACGTTCACCGTAGGCCAGCTCTGAAGGAATGTAGAGCATCCATTTCGAGCCCACCTTCATCTGCTGCAGTGCCATCTGCCAGCCCTGGATCACTTGGCCGACCATGAATTCCGCGGGGGTTCCGCGAGCAACCGAGCTGTCAAACACGGTGCCGTCGATCAGTTTACCGGTGTAGTGAACTTTGACTTTGTCCGACGCGGTCGGCGAGGCACCACTGCCTTCTTCGATCACGGAATACTGAACGCCACCTTCAAGCGTTTTCACGCCTTCTTTCTTGGCGTTCTGCTCAAGCCAAAGCTTGCCCTTTTCTTTGTTTCGCAGCATCGCTTCTTCTTGGCGTTTGCGAAGCATCGATTCCATCTTGCCTTGAACTTCACGCAACTGATCATCGCCCATCACTGGGTCGTTGCTAGCCAATCCGTCCTTCAATCCGGCGATCAGCGATTCGAAATTCATGTCGTCGGCTTGAAAGCCTTGGTTGCTCATTTGTTGGCCGAGCGAAACACCCAAGAAATAGCCGATTTCGTCAGCCTGTTCTACGTATTTGCGGGGTGCATCTTCTGTTTTGGCGGCGTCGTCTTGTGCCATAGTCGAACTCGTCATAAGTGAAAGAGAGACGAGAGCCAACCCGCCAAACTGTAAAAAGGATTTTGTTGAAGTCATCAGGTGGGACATAGGTAGAGTTCCTGCGTTTGATTGAAAGGTCATCGGCGTGCATTTATACAAGAGCGACTCGAGTTGTGTTACCACGCAACCGAGAGATTCACGCCGCCTGGACCGAAATGGCATTACGGTGCAAAAACGATTGCGGCAATTACCATGCCGCCAATCACGGCCGCCACCAGAAGCAGCCGGGCCCAACTGACCTCGGGATTGGTGGCTCGATTCAGCCGGTCACTGATCTGTTGCTCGAGAATTTGGCGGCCCTTTTGGGTAACCGATTCCGCTGCGACATCCACTCCTAGCCCCTCGGGAAGCGATTCTGCGTGCAGATCGTACTTTTCACCCATCTCCAACATCACTCCCTGGACCGAGCGAGCATTGAAGGGACGATCGTCGGGCAATTTCCGCAGTAATTGGTCGACGACTTCATCGAGCTCAGCGGGGCATTCGGGCAGCAGATCGCGGACCCGTGGCGGCTTGGCGTGCAGATGCTGCTCGAATAATTGGGCAAAATTCTCGCCCATGAACGGCTTCCGCCCCGTCAGCATCTCAAACAAACAGCAGCCCAGCGCGTAGAGATCGGTTTTACCCGAAATCATCGCATCCCCCGTAATCTGCTCGGGCGACATGTAGGCATGAGTGCCGACCGTCAACCCGGAGGATGTGATATCGTTGTCGTGCAAATCGCGGGCGATACCAAAATCGCCTAATTTAACAATCGCCGATTTGGTCAAAAACAGATTGCCAGGCTTCAAATCGCGATGAATGACACCGTGGTTGTGAGCACACTGCAGCGCGGAACAGATTTGCCGCGCAACATCGACCACGACTTGCCAATCAAGTCGGCCTCGCGCCTCGAGCAATTCACCAACCGTGCCTCCTTCGACCAGCTCCATGATGTAATAAAGCTGGCCGTCGTCCGCTTCGCCTCCGCCAAAGGAGGCGATGATGTTGGGGTGACGCAAACGTTGCAGAATCGTGACTTCACGGCGAAAGCGAGCTCGGATCAGCTTGTCGCGACTAACACCGGGGTGCAATTTTTTGATCGCAACCCGTTCGCCAGTCTCGTTTTCCGTCGCTTCGTAAATCGTACCGACGGTGCCGACACCCAAAATGGTCCCAAGCTCGTAGTCGGTGATTTGCGAAGAAGGCACGTCGATTTTCGCTTAAACGTCCTTAGACTGCGATCTTTTCGATTTTGACGCGAGTGTGAATCTGGCGATGCCCCGTGCGACGCTTGCTGTGCTTGCGACGACGAAACTTTTGGATATAGATCTTCTTGTCTTTCTTAGGGCCAATCACCGACGCGGTGACCGAGGCACCATCCAAAGTGGGCGAACCAAGCTTCAAACCGTCGTCTGCGCTAACCGCGAGGACTTTTTCGAAGGTAATTTCGGAACCTTGGGAAAGATCGCGGAAGTCAATGTCAACTTCCATGCCAGGTTCGACGCGGTATTGGCGGCCACCATCTACAACGATAGCGTACATTTATGCACTCTCAAGTGAATTCAAGCGTAAGGGCGTTTTGTCGAGCCGCGTAGTGTATCGATCGATCGACGTTACGTACAGGCCTGTGACATGCTACGGACGACTATTTTTCCACCGCCATCGCACAAATCGAGCGTTTGGGTGGATCATTTAACCTAATCGTGCCAGAGCACCTCCCCGATTTAGACCAATTCTGCCGTTTTCAAGGTGATTCACGTCAACGCGAACCATGTTCCGGACTTTGCCTGACGCTTGTTGCCCGATCCGCCTCTCAAATCATCGGCACCCTGCCACATCGCGGGGCTCTTGGATTACGATATCGGTCGGCTAACGCGAACGAATCACCCTTAATCGTCCACCCGCCGCCCGAACCACCTCCCCCCAACCGGTCGACTTCAAGAGCCGGTTTACTGTAAGAAACTAGAGAAACGCTATGTTGCTGCACAATTCGCCGACACCATCGACCCGCTGGATGCGAATGATCGCCCTGGTGCTTGTCTTGGCCGGAACATCGCTGGCGGCCCGAGCTGCCACCGCCGCCGATCGCCCCAATTTTGTCTGGATCATGTCCGAGGACAACTCGAAACATTATCTACGGCATTTTGATCCCGATGGGGCGCCCGCCCCCAATATCGAAGCGTTGGCCGAACATGGCATCACGTTTGACCGTGCGTTTTCGTGTGCCCCGGTCTGCTCGGTGGCCCGCACCACGCTGATTACTGCCTGCTATGCACCACGGATCGGCACTCAGTTTCACCGCCGCTCGAAATTGGCGGCGATGCCCGAGGGATTAAAAATGTTCCCCGCCTACCTGCGTGACGCCGGATACTACACGACCAACAACAGCAAGGAAGATTACAACGCCGTGCGGTCGCCGGGCACTTGGGATGACTCATCGAAGAAAGCGAGCTGGAAAAAACGACCAGACAAGTCGATGCCGTTTTTCCATGTGGTGACATCCGCATTGTCGCACGAAGGTCGACTGCATTTCTCGGAAAAGACGATGGCCAATCCGACGCAAACCGATCCCGAATCGGTGAAACTGCAACCGTACTTCCCTGACACCGACACCTTCCGCTACACCCGAGCCAGTTATCACGACCGGATGATGGCGATCGACAAGGTGGTGGGTGACGTCGTCGAAGAACTGAAAAACGCTGGTGAACTCGAAAATACGTTCATCTTTTACTTTGGCGACCACGGTGGCGTTCTGCCCCGGTCCAAAGGCTACACCTACGAAGCGGGACTGCATGTCCCGCTTGTCGTTCGCGTCCCCGAGCGATGGAACGATCGGGTCTCGCGAGAGGTCGGATCTCGCACCAATGGCTTTGTCGAGTTTGTTGACTTCGGCCCCACGGTGCTAAATCTTGCTGGAATCGATGTCCCTCGCGGCGTCGACGGCAAAGCGTTTCTGGGTGACGGAATCGGCACCGCCGACGTCGACGCTCGCAACGAGACATTCGGTTACGCCGATCGCTTTGACGAAAAATACGATCTGGTTCGCACGCTTCGAATTGGAAACATCAAGTACATGCGTCACTTCGAACCGTACTATCCCGACGGAATGCAAAACAACTATCGCTACAAGATGCTGGCTTACCAACAGTGGCGAGAATTGCACGCCGAGGGAAAATTGAATGATGTGCAAAGCCAGTTCTATCGCCCCAAGGCGGTCGAAGCAATTTACAACCTCGAAAATGATCCGCACGAAACTCGCAACTTGGCGGGTGATCCCAATTTTCAAGCGACCCTGAAATCGATGCGGACGCGGCTCGACGAGCGACTCAAGGCGATGCCCGACCTGAGCTTCTTTCCCGAAGCAATGCTCTACGAATCGGCCATGGCCAACCCGACTGAATTTGGCCAACAGAACAAAGAACGCATTGCCAAGCTGATCGACACCGCCAATCTAGCGCTGTTGCCGTTTGATGAAAGCGAGGAAAAGTTACGCGATGCGATTTCCAGTAACGATCCATGGGTTCGCTATTGGGGATGGGTCGCAGCATCGAGCATCGGATCGGATGCAAAGCCGTTAATCCCGATCGCCAAGAATCACGTCTCTGACGAAGAACCGCTTGTCGCACTGCGTGCGATCGAGTTCATGGCGATAATCGGCGACGAAGACATTCGCCCTCAACTCTATCAAACGATCTCGCGTGCGAGCAACGAGCCCGAGTTGTTGCAAATGCTCAACACCGCAGTCTACTTGAACGATTTCTTTGGCGATCGATTGACACTCGATGTGGCTCAGTTGAAATCAAGCATCAAGCTCAGCAAGCAAGGCGACATCCAAGATCGATTGGACTATTTCTCGTCCAAGTGATTCTGAACGAGCCGACGCAACAATCACTTACCAGAATTTCCACCAAGGTTTCTTCGGTGGCGGTGGCGTCGCTCGCATTCCCAACACCCCGAACTCGTCGCAGTCGCCTGATCGCACCTGAGCGACTTTTACCATCGACGCATCGATCAACTTGGTCAATAGCGGCATCGTCGAGTCGTTTTTGCGAACATGCAATTTGCATTTGAATTGCTTGGACGCCGCCATCATCGCCGAGATCGCTTGACGCGGCCCCGGGGTATTACCGAAACCGGTGATTACAAATGTGCCGTTTCTTTTTTGTTCCCCGTTACTTCGGCGAACTTGTATTGGCCTTGCTCTGCGTCGAGCTCATCCCAGCCGTGATACTCTTCCTGCATCTTGACTCTCCAACGGTTGAGTCTGACGAACCTTCTTCGCAGCGCTGCCCGAACCAAACACGCTGCCCAAACACGCTGCGAAGGCCAAACACGCTGCAAAGGATTCGCTAAGGAAAAAGTGGCGGACGACACGCGTTCGCCCTCGATGACATCTATCATCCTTAGGGCTGCCCCCTTGATGCAAGTCAATCCGAGAGCGACTCGATCACTTCAAGGCAAAATTAGCATGAACAGATCAACACTACACCAATTGGCCATCACGAAGCTCGCGGCTTTGTTTTAGCGATTCGGCGAGCGCGTGGCTGTGAGTGACGACGACCAGGATAACGCCCCGGCTGGTGGGCAAATCAAGCAATAATTCGGTGACCGAGTCCGCGGTACGGCGGTCCAAGTTGCCGGTGGGTTCGTCCGCCAACACCAAGGATGGTTGCATCAGCAGCGCCCGAGCGATCGCGACTCGCTCTCGTTCACCACCGGACAGCTCGCTCGGCAAATGCGCTCGGCGTTCGACCAACCCCACGCTTTGCAGCAAATGCTCGGCATGTTCGAAACGTTCGGCGGCGGGACTTCCTTGCGCCAATGCGGGAACCAGCACGTTTTCGAGCACCGTCAATTGCGGCAATAAATGGTGGTCCTGAAAAACAAATCCAACGTGCTGGTTACGAAATCCCGCCAGATCCCTCTCGGTCAACGCAAATGGATCTTGGCCATCGATACGAACCGTGCCTTGATCGGGATGGTCAAGCGTCCCAAGGATTTGCAGCAGCGTGCTTTTTCCGCAGCCGCTCGGCCCCACGATCGCTAGCGAGTCGCCTCCGGCCAGCGAGAGCGAGACGTTACTTAATACTTGTAGCGGCTCCCCCGCCGTTGGATACGACTTCGAGAGATTCTCGACCTGCAAAGATGTGTCGCGATTAGCCGTCGTCACAGTTGCTGCTCTCCTTTGTGGCCACAGGCCACCGTTAGCCTTGAATCACACTAGCCTTGAATCACACTTTCACATAACGCGAGGCTTGCGATTCCATAAAACGTGTATTCGACATCGGTTGTATCGTCGAGCGACAGCCCGACAAACCCACCGGGACTTCGCTGCATCATGCGGGCGTACTTCTGCATCGCCCCGACATTTACGACCGACGTCGCATCGAGATCCACCAGCGTGATCAGCCCCGTGCACGTACTCAATAGATCGGCAAATGGGATCCGAGTGTTGGCGGTCATGCCCCCTTCGTCGGATTGCATCTCGGACAAAAACTCAATCGTCGCGGTGTGATCCATCGCATCGAGTCGCCCGA
>NZ_ANOG01000940.1 GCF_000346295.1 Rhodopirellula maiorica SM1
TCAGTGATCAGTTAAGATTGTTCAGTGGAGGAATATTTTTTCAAAAATGTTTGGGAAGGCGATCGTTGTCGGTGTATCCGCACGCGACATCGATACATCATGCCATTTACAAAGCTTCGACTTGCCAGTGATCGAGTTCCATCGGGACACTGCGACCAAAGATGTTGATGATGACGGTGATGCGTCCGTTTGCTTCATCGACGCTATCGACATCACCTTCTTGGTTTTCGAAGTTACCTTCCTTGACCCTCACACGATCGCCAACCTTGAACGGAATGGCCGTTTTGATTGGGGTCTCGTCTTCGTCATCGACTTCGGGTTTGTTGATGAATCGTTCGATGTCCGAGGGTTCCATCGGCATCGGTTTGCCAGCGGCTCCGGTGAAGTCGCTAATGCCACCGGTTTCGCGAACCAAGAACCAAGTATCATCATTGATGATCATGTTGACCATGATGTAACCCGGCAAAAGTTTTCGCTTGGTGACGCGGCGTTTTCCGTCACGCGTGAACGTGGCGACGTCTTCGGTTGGAACGACAATCTCGCCGAATTCTTCGGTCATGCCTTCCATCTTGACGCGTTTTCGCAGCGCTTCGGCAATGGAATCTTCGCGATTGAAGGCGACCTTCAAGATGTACCAATCCATCTTGGCTTCGCCATCATCGACTTTGTCGACCTTGGGTGCGACTTGTTTTTTCGGGGGCGGTGGCGCGGGAGCTTCGGATTCTTCGCTGCTCGGCTGCGTCGTCGCCGAATCGTCTACAGAAGTTTCGTTGGTTTCCGAATCGAGCTGATCTGCAGCGAGTTGTTCCGAATCGGCCGGAGCGCCGGCTTGCGTGTCTTCTGGCAAATCGCCTTGGTCGTCTGTCGTATCAGCTGAGTTCACGGGTATCACCGAAAGCGGTATTTAAAGTAATTCTTCGAAGGGCGTCTCATTTTCAGGTAGCTGGAATGAAACCAGTGACGCCGAGTGTTTAGCTAGTCACGCCAAGGAAATTAAAGATGAACTGCCAAATCACGTCGAACAAAAAGAGGGCAACCGCGAGAAAGAAGATCGTGAAGATCACCACGACCGATGCGCGGATCAATTCGTCCTTCGCGGGCCAAGTCACCTTGTTCATCTCGGCTTCGACTGCGATCAAAAAATCAGCAAACTGAGGCCAGTTGACCAGTCGATAACCAATCCACAGGCCGATTGCCAACGTGACCATCGGGATTGCTGGAATCAACATCGAGCCGGCGGGCAAAAAGCCTCGCAAGGTGGCGTACAGGCTCCAGCAGCCCAGAGCAACCACAACCCAGATCGCCAATGCTGTCAATTGACGAACAATTCGACCTTGGTTCGGCTTGTAAACCTTGGTGTGGAATAGTTCGCTAGTCAGTGGGGCGTTGTTCGTCCCTGCAATGTCTCGAGACACCGTCGGCTCCTAAGTATGATCTTCGGACCCATGAAAGCTGCGAATCCTTTGCAGCCGACTCAGGGGCCAAGTTATCTGTGTGAATAAAAGCAGGGGCGGAGGGACTCGAACTCTCAACCGCTGGTTTTGGAAACCAGTGCTCTGCCATTGAGCTACACCCCTGTAAAACCAATTACGTTTCACACGTCTGTTATCGCTGAAAACCCTGTTTCAGGGCAATCCCAACACGGATCAACCGTAGCGACACAGCAGATTAACGAATTCGTCTTAAAAAGCCAATGGCCAACGAAGGTAGAAAACCTCGCTGGCCATTGGTTGATTTTTCAAATTGGTGTCAGGTTCGAAAGGATGGTCGAAACCAAGGTAAGTTTTCGAACCGTTTCACCAATTGGAACACAAGGCCGTGATTACGAAACGATCTTGGTTACAACACCCGAACCAACGGTACGGCCGCCTTCGCGAATCGCGAAACGAACACCGTCGTCCATTGCGATTGGCTTGTGCAGTTCGACTTCGACCTTGACGTTGTCACCAGGCATGCACATTTCAGCGTCAACCAAGTTGGCTGTGCCGGTCACGTCGGTGGTACGGAAGTAGAACTGAGGACGGTAGCCGCTGAAGAACGGGGTGTGGCGTCCGCCTTCTTCCTTGCTCAAGCAGTAAACTTCTGCTTCGAACTTGGTGTGAGGGGTGATGCTGCCTGGCTTCGCCAAACATTGACCACGTTGGATGTCTTCACGCTTAACGCCACGAAGCAAGCAACCGACGTTGTCTCCCGCTCGGCCTTCGCCCATTTCCTTGCGGAACATTTCGACGCCGGTGCAGGTGGTTTTAACAGGGGTGTCCGAAAGTCCGACGATCGAAACTTCTTCGCCAACCTTAACTACACCACGCTCGATACGACCGGTAGCAACGGTACCACGACCTTCGATCGAGAAGACGTCTTCGATTGCCATCAAGAATGGCTTGTCGTCTTCACGAACAGGTTCTGGAATGAACTCGTCCAACGCGGTCATCAGTTCAGTGATGCACTTGCTGGCTTCAGGGTCCGATGGGTTGTTGTACGCTGGAAGCGACGAACCGCGAACGACAGGAACGTCGTCGCCGGGGAAGCCGTACTTGCTGAGCAAGTCACGGGCTTCGAGCTCAACGAGTTCAAGCAATTCTTCGTCGTCGACCAAGTCGCACTTGTTCAAGTAAACAACGATGTAAGGAACGCCAACTTGGCGAGCCAAGAGAACGTGTTCCTTGGTTTGGGGCATCGGGCCGTCGGCAGCCGACACAACCAAGATAGCACCGTCCATCTGGGCGGCACCGGTGATCATGTTCTTAACAAAGTCAGCGTGGCCCGGGCAATCGATGTGGGCGTAGTGACGTTTGTCCGACTCGTACTCAACGTGAGCGACCGCAATCGTCACGGTTTTGGTAGCGTCACGAACGGTACCGCCCTTGGCGATATCCGAGTAACCCTTTGCTTGTGCCAGACCCTTAGCAGCTTGGACGGCCAAGATTGCGCCAGTCGTGGTCGTTTTGCCATGGTCAATGTGGCCAATCGTGCCGACGTTGACGTGGGGCTTTGTACGTTGAAAAGTTTCCTTAGCCATTTTTCTAAATCACCTACACTCGACCATCGCGAAAACTGGTAAGGGGATACGCCCCCAATCAGCCCGGAAATCCAACGACCGCGTTCACACCCACGGTAGCTCGCCAAAATTCCGGCCGCTTGGTCACTCGATCAACAATAGAATTGAAACGAAATCAAAAAATCGTTTGTGTCCCACCGCGGGACATGTTTTGCGCTGCTGCGATTGACGTTAAACGCAATGTAATCGGCCCAGGGGATCTCGTTGGATGTGGTCGTCGTAGGCGAGTGGTTTCATGGGCAAAATTCACCCAAAAACCCGCGTGACGGACACCAATGAGACGCTCGGCGCGACCTCATGAACGCTTCCAGCAAGACCGCTGGTAGCCAACTTGCCTAAGTTGTTGCGAAAAGTGCGATATTTTGCAATTGCCTCAGCACGAAAATCAAGCATTCATTTGCTC
>NZ_ANOG01000941.1 GCF_000346295.1 Rhodopirellula maiorica SM1
TGCCGCTGCGCATCCAACGGCATCTCATCCAACCCTCGCACCAACACCGTGGCTTTGGCGTCGGCGGAATTGGCAAGTTGATTCACCACCGGAACGATGGATGCATCGAGCAATTCAGGATCCATCAACGGTCCATCGACGATCGCAATCGGTTCACGCTGCGCCGATTGCTGATGAACCCGCTGGGCAATCGATTCACAATTGGATCCCGCCGGAGCAAAGAATCCCAGATGTGTTCGCACGCTGGCAGCGACTTGAATGCGAGCTCGCATCCGTTTGGCCGACGACGAGACGCCCGCGGTGGCGACGGTCGCGATCGCTGCGTGCCGTTTTCGCCATGCATCGAGCTGTTGGCGGACGTTCGCCGCGTCCGCAATTTCCTCGTCGGGAACACGGTCGTTGAAACGGCCGCCAATCGCGATCGTCAACCCCGATGATCCCGAACCGATGCGGACAAAGCGAACATCGATCGGGTCAATGCGATGTTTTGCATCTCCGGCCGGCTGAACTCGCAATGAAGCGGTTCCGCGATGATTTAATCCCGGAGGAGGCGAGAGTGTCGCCGCTAAAAGATCAAGCGGATCATCCGATACGGGACTGCCGGCGACCGCACGCCGCTGCAGTAGTTGTTCAACATCCAAGCCCAGCCATCGCGCGGTAGCCGCGGACAAATAGACCAGTTTGCCGGCGGGATCGATCGCCCACACCGGAGCGTCCGACGCATCGAGCAGCCGCATCAGATTGCGGATCTTGGTTCCTGCGGTCATGAATTCCGTCGGCTAAGCAGGTAGAAAGGAATCATCGTGTAGAATCCCGTTAGCCGTTTAATCCAACGCTGCGGTGACCTAAAACACATCCAAGATAAAGTGATGGCCTTGGTGGTAGCGGCGACTGCTGGGGTAGTAGTTGTGCCACTTCTTGTTGTAGACCGGAATTCGCATTTCCTGAGGATAGCGATGGTACATGCTATCACTGCTCTGGAAATATTCTTGGCTGTAGAAGTTTTGCGGATAGTAAACGTAGGGGTAGTGATAGAAGCGATTCCAGTCGCGGGAACCGGCCGCTCCACCCCAATTTTGGCCATAAGCGCGCTGTTCCGCCGAAGCCGAATCGGCCAGGGCACAACAACTGCAAACGAGGACAGCAGCTAACAATAAATGACGGAGCATCCGTGGCTCTCCCTCTGGGGGGCGATGATTGGAGGGCCGGCATCGGCCCGATGGGTGATATCGCAAACGTGCGTACCGTCACTATCGGCACATCTGGTATCATCGGTTGAGTCGTTTTGGCTTACGATTTTGACTACAATTTTTGCCACAACGCTTGCTGCGTTCCCCTGGTGACTTCACCGTTCCCCTACCATCCACCTAAGATTGCGTGTGCAGGGAGTTCGAGATGGCTTTAGAAAACTCGAATTCGCTGCAGATTTCGATACAAAAATCGAATGATTGCTATACTGGATGATTGATCCAGTAGGGCAAACGCTCTTTTGTTCATCCTTTCCAATTTGGTTCAACGTATGTCGTTTCGTCGATTCACCACGTCACTGCTCGTTATCGCGATTCTCGTGACGAGTTTCGTTGGCAATACAACATTGGCCTGTCCATTCTGTAACGCCGTTTCGCAAACGCTGCGTCAAGAGATGTCGGTCATGGATGCGGTCGTGATCGCTACCGCTGTGGACCGCGAATCGGCTCGCAATGAAGAAACCGGCGAAGTGCTGATGCGAGTCGAAAAAGTGCTCAAAGGCGACTCGTTGGTCAAAGTCGGCCAAGAGGTCAACGCAATCTACTACGGTGACATCAAAACGGGCCGCACCTTCATGCTGTCGGGCGTCGATCCTCCCGAAATGCAGTGGTCCTGTTTGCCACTGTCCCCACGCGCCGAAGCCTATTTGATGAAGGTCACGAAACTGGCCGACGAGGATGACGTCACTCGATTGCGGTTCTATTACGATTACTTGCAAGACGAAGAGACGATGCTCTCGCGAGACGCGTACGACGAGTTTGCGATCGCCCCCTACTCGGCCGTCAAAGCACTTGCCCCGGAAATTGACCACGCCGCACTGGTCAGCTGGATCAACGACCCAGAGGCCACCGTGGACCGCCGAAGACTGTACCTGACCATGTTGGGGGTCTGCGGCGATGAAAAAGATCTACCGATGCTCGAAGCACAGCTTCGCAGCACTCAGAAGAGCAGCCGCAGCGGGTTGGATGCGTTGGTGGCTTGCTATTTAACGCTATCGGGGGAAAAGGGGCTCGCGGTGATCGACGAACTGTTCTTAAAGAACAGCAAGGCTCCTTACGCGGACACCTACGCCGCAATCATGGCGATTCGCTTTCATGGCACCGAAGGGGACGTGATCGCTCGCAGTGCATTGGTCGAATCGCTGCACCACGTTTTGGACCGCGAAGACTTGGCGGATCTTGTCATCCCCGATCTGGCGCGTTGGAGCGACTGGAGTCAGATCGACAAGATGAAACAGCTCTTCTTGGAAGCGGATCCAGACAACAACTGGGTTCGTGTCCCGGTCGTGAACTACCTGCGAGCCTGTCCGCTGCCCGAAGCGAGCGAAGCGCTCAAAGAACTCGAGAAGGTTGACCCTGAAAGTGTCAAACGGGCGAATACTTTTTTCTCGATTCCTGTGCCAGCCAAAGAAACCACCAAAGCGAACACATCGGCCGCTCCCAAAGCGAAGGAGTCGTCGACGGCAACTGCGACAATCCGCACACTCGATCGCTTCGAGGTGTCCGATTCCAATGTGGCTTCCGATTCCGAAATGGTCGCTCGATTTGACCGCGGAGCGATCAACGAGCCGCATGCGGCGATGGGCAGCTTAACGGCCGCCAATACGCCGGTTGTCGCGGCTTCATTGGCATCGCAAACCCACCCGACATCGGCGAACCCTTGGCGGTTGGTCTACGTAGTTTCACTGTCACTGTCGACCATCATGATCGGCCAGTTCCTGTTGCTCTCCGGCGGCCCGGCGGTGGTTCCCGTCCCCGTACAAGAGCGTGAATAAGCTACCGCGACTTCGATCAAGGCTTTATTATCCCCATGTCAGCTGAACTTCAAATGTCATCGTCAAGCGATGTGGTTGAATTCCCGTACCGAGCAGTCAGTCGGGCGGCAATCGCTTCGGTGGTTTTCTTTGTTCTTGCTTTCCCCGGGCTGATTCCGACCTTCTCGCCGCTGTTGATTCTGACGGCGGTCGGCATCGCTGCAGGCATCGTTGGTTATCGCGCGACCAAACAGTACCCAGACGAATACAGCGGCGCAGCACTCGCCAGATTTGGCGTGATTGCCAATGCCCTGCTGATGGTTAGCGGGATCGGGCTTCACACCTACATTTACATGACCGAAGTCCCCGAAGGCTACACGCGGATTCCGTTTCACGAACTGCAGCAGCCCGAAGGAATGCCTGATATTCCGACTCGATTTGCCTACGATATCGACGGAAACAAAGTTTTTCTCAAAGGCTACATCCATCCCGCATCGGGCAGTGGAGCGCTGCGTCAATTTATTTTGGTCCCTGACCTGGGAACGTGCTGCTTCGGTGGCCAGCCCAAAAGTAGTGACATGATCGAAGTCACGGTGACGAACGGGAAAAATGTCAAAGCAGGACTGACGAAACGCAAACTTGCAGGCAAATTCCAGCTCAATCGTACACCTCAGAAGCTAACTGACTTTGACAACAACATTTTCTATCGAATAAAAGCGGACCAGGTGCGTTAAGCTTTGGTGTGCTGAGCATCGGCCTTAGGATAGACGTGGTCGACCTTAGCCCCACCTCCATCAGCCCAACCTCACGGGTTATCCCTCCAAAGACGATTTTCACATGCCTTGGTACAAGATCTCGCTCGTGATGCTGCTGACGTTTTCGCTGATCGACAGTTCTGCGGCGACCAGCTTCGCCGATTCGCCCACAACCGCGTCCGAGTCGGCGGACAGCTCGAAAACGGCAACCGATGCGGAAAATACGTCCGAAGCGAAAACCAAAGGGGTTGTTGAGCGCAAAAGCAGCGACGCGTCGATCGCCAAAGGGGACATCACCTTTGACGATCTAAAGTTTGATATCGAAAAGGACGCGGCATTCGAAAAAGGCGCCCTGACGCCCGATGTCAAACGACTCGATGGGATCAAAGTGAAGCTACGTGGCTATATCCTGCCCAGCACGCTGTTTAAAGAGACCGATATCGATCAGTTTGTGTTGGTGCGTGACAACCAAGAATGCTGTTTCGGCCCAGGTGCCGCATTGTTCGACTGTGTGATCGTCGAGATGTTACCGGGACGCACGACCGACTTTGTCACCCGTCCCGTGACGGTCGAGGGCAAGTTCAAGATTGACACCGAGAAGTACAAGTATCCGGGCGGCAAAGGGCCAGGCGGTGCCAGCCATTTCGCGATCTTCCGGATCGAAGGGATGAGCGTCAAATAGAGCTCTGGGAAGCCGCGATCGCACGAACCCGCCCCGTAAAAAGCATCGATCTAGGCAGCAGCCATCAAAACACTGTGCCACCAAAACGCTCAGCCATTTAAACGCGGCCCCCTCTAAACGCGGTACAGCGTGACCGCGTCGACACCATCAGCGTATCGCGATTATCCGCGTAGGTTATGACACACCGAGCGAGGAGACTCAAAATCGCCGAGGCGTGCTTCGAGCTCTTTTAGTTGATCGCTTACCCATTGACCGAAAACGTCGGTCGATTCAGGCGAAATCGTCGCCGCAAGAGCGTGCCACCGCTCGTCGCTAGGATTGGGTGAAGTCTTTAAGTCGCTTGATGTAGTCATTGGGATAATCTCCTGCGCGTTGCGATTGAGCGCATCAATTGATTAGATAAACAGGCGGAGACGATATACAAACATTACGTTCTGTTTCGACCTTTAGGTCACTGAATAATGACTTAGACGGCCTTTTCAGTTCTGGGTTCACTGCAAGTGGTATGCCCATCAGTGATGCCGAACCGAACATCACGTCGTAACCACTGACAAAATAACGAGTTAGGAAAACGTTCTTATTTTCAAAGGAAAAAAAGAAATGTCATTAAAGTGATATCGCTGTGTCGCGACATGTCATCCAGGCATGTTTCCCAGTGATTAATGTCGGCAAATCGAACACCACGAGCCAATAATAATCCAATCTACGTCATTAGCGAAGGCGGATCCGTCACGATTGTGATTACTTTTCCATAGATTAAAGACCGCAATGTTGCCTCGGCGCAACATCCCCCCCGTGGCGAAAATGCCCGATTGAGGGCAAATGCCCCACTATATCGCCCTACTTTTCGGCAGTCGCAAACAACAAATCACTGTAAATTTCGCAGAATTGGATCTCGCTTTTTTAAGTCGCTACTATTTTCTGCAGCGGGGGACGGCACTACAGCGGGGGCAGAGGACACTCTCGCGATCAAGGCCGTCCGTACCGCGAATATTGAAAAGACTCTGAGCAGCTAGCGTTTGTAGATCTGATTTTGCCAAAAAGTTTTTGGCGGCTCACCAAGAATCCCGTCTTGGCTGCGAATTCCTTTTTGTACAGCGGCCGATGTGCCGCACGAAAGAAATATCAGCCACAGTTTGGGGAGATACATCGATGTTAAAAAAGATGATCCTGGCGGGCGGTGCGGTTGCGTTACTGTCCACAATGACGATGGGCGTTCCATTGTTCAGCTATGCGAGATGCGGCGTCGATTGGTTGCGATCATCGACATCCGACGCCATGCCGCTGGAGTGGGAACTGAAGCGAGCTCGGCAGATGATCGCCGACTTGAAACCTGAAATTGAGCACAATGCTAAACGCATCGCATTGGAAAAGGTCGAGGTCGCTCGACTCGAATCTCAGATGACCGAAACGGACGAGCGGCTAGCCAAAACGCAAGCCGATATCGAACGGCTAAGCGACGATCTTCGCAAGGATTCGCATCTTTACACCTATGGTGGTCGGACTTACACGTCAGCCCAAGTCAAGAACGACTTGAGCAACCGCTTTAGCCGCTTCAAGACTCGCAAGCAGACTGCCGAGAAACTCGAAAAAATGCTTTCCGCTCGCAAATCGTCGCTGGAAGCGGCCCATGAGCGAATGGATGCGATGCTGAGTGCCAAACGCCAACTCGAAGTCGAAGTAGAGAACTTGCAAGCTCGACTCGCATCGCTTCGTGTTGCCGAAACCAGCAGCGAATTGGCGTTGGACGACAGCCATCTGTCCAAGACCCGTCAATTGCTTGACGAGATTCATGCTCGGATTGATGTCGCCGAAGAAACGATGAAGGTCGATGTTGAGTATTTTGGTGAGATCGACTTGGATGAGCCAAGCGAAGAGACCCTGCTTGACGAAATCACTAGCTATTTTGGCGACGAAGGAAGCTCGTCGACGAAGTCGCTGGTTGCGATCCAGTTAGACTAGTTCTGCAGAGTGATGGCAGCAACGCCAGCGTGATGACAGCAACGAGGTACGCGGCACCGAGAAAAGGCTGATGGACGTGTCCGAATCGAAACCCCTAGTGAACTCAAAGCCTGCAGCATCGCGTTGGAGGCTTTGGGTCGATGGTTGCGGGGGTTTTCTGATCCTCTCGGGCGATTCCTGGACCATTGGTGGCGCCAGCCCGGCGGGCAGCAGCGATGTGCGAATCCATTCGGATCTGCCTCGCGTCGCGGGAACGCTTTCGCGTCGTGAGGACAGTTATTTCTGGGAATTTGCCGGCGCAGCACGGCCTGCCGAGTTGATACTCAGTGGGCATCCGCTGTCGATGACGGGATCGGCATCGCTGATTTTTCGACATCCCAGTCCGCTGAGTCGTTCTGCAGTACTGACATTGATGCCGCCCCACCGTTTTGATGGACATGTCGATGGGGTGATTTTGGCGGATGAAACGCTGTTGATGGGCGCGACGGCGGACTGTCATATCAAAGCGGCTCATTTGGGGAGCGAAAAAGTGGTCATGACCCGCCGCGGCGACCGCTGGTTGGGCAAAGTTGTCGGCGACACCGAATTGTCGGAGCTGACGGTGGGACAAAGAATGGAGGTGGGGGAAGTGGAGATGACGCTTGAGAAAGCATAAAAGCGGCGCCCTGATCGGCAGGAAATGAAGCCTTTCCCCCATAGACGAGAGTCACAGAGCGGCGTGGTAGGCGGACCGAATCACGAAACAGTCGTTGAGGATGTGAAACAATGAAAAACTGCAATTTCGCTCTTCAACCGCTGCGAACCGTGTTTGGTCCAAACCGTGCCATTCATTCAGTCGAGAATTTCATTTGGGAAATCGATTCATGACGACACTTCTCGGTAAACTAGAGGTCGAATCGAACCACCACAGTGGATCATCGGCAACAGATCGACGACAGTTCGAAGAAACACACGTTAGCCACGCGACCACCTCATCGATGTCATTTACTTATCCCTCCGGATCGACGCCCTTAGATCGATACACGATTCGTCGTGGGATCGGCATGGGCGGATTTGGCGAGGTTTATTTTGCCGTCAGCGAGGCGGGAAAAGAGGTCGCGCTCAAACGGATCCAACGCAATTTGGAAGTGGAATTGCGAGGGGTATCCCACTGCTTGAATCTAAAGCATCCTCATCTGATCGCGCTTTACGACATTTGCCACGACGACCAAGAACAGGCTTGGGTGGTGATGGAATACGTGGCGGGCCAAAATCTGCGACAGGTGCTCGATCAAGCGCCGAGCGGATTGGCGGTCAACGAGGTTCATCGTTGGTTGTCCGGAATCGCCGCGGGCGTCGACCATTTGCACGGTGCCGGCTTGGTCCATCGCGACTTGAAACCCGGTAACGTCTTTGACGACATGGGAATTGTCAAAGTGGGCGATTACGGATTGAGCAAATTTATCTCGGCATCGCATCGCGGCGGTCACACCGAAAGCGTTGGCACATTTCACTATATGGCACCTGAGATTGGACGTGGCGAATACGGCCGCGAAATCGACATCTACGCCATCGGGATCATGACCTACGAACTGCTCACAGGCACCGTGCCGTTTGACGGCGAAAGCTGTCACGAGATCATCGTCAAACATATGACGGCTAAACCTGATGTCAGTCAGATTGCGGAACCCTATCGATCGGTCGTGGCGAAATGTTTGGAAAAGGATCCGGCGAATCGCTTTCGTTCGGTACCAGAGATGACCAACGCCCTCGGTATCACGCGATCAGATCCCACAGCGATCCATACAACCGCGACGCACGCCAACACGAACACAAACGCAAACACAAATACACATTCCCATTCGTCTGCGAAATCATCAATGGCGTCCGGCAGTCGCCCGCATCCGGTAGCCCCGGCGGTCAATCACGCCAACATTGCAAGCGATAGCGAGCCGCTCGCTCGCGCCATACGGGCGAGTGTTTCGGATCTTCAATCTTGGTGGCGAACCTTGGACCGTTCGCCTGGTGCAAAGATTTTCTTGTTGATCGCCGCGTCGTTTGTGTTGGTCGTCAACACGCACTGGCTGTTGCCGCTGATGTCAATCGTGGGCGTCGTTTATGTGCCCTATTACATCGTGCGTCAAATGGTGCTGCACGTCAGCCAGCAACCCAGCTATGCACAAGCTCAACGGATTGCGACGCACACGAGCGGGCCGGCACGACCGTTGACACGTTCGCAGTGGCGATCCCATATGCGAAACGACCTGCGTGCCAAACGATCCGTGCACCGCGCCGCCGGAACTGACGCA
>NZ_ANOG01000942.1 GCF_000346295.1 Rhodopirellula maiorica SM1
ACCGAAAAAGTCGCGTCCGATCGACGACGGCACTCAGCCGCCGCTTCCCATGTTTGAAGCGTCCGGCGCAGCAGCACCCAATACCGCTACCAGCTCAAATACGCAAACGAGTTCGCCAGGCGGAAAACCGGCGTTACCTCGCGACGCCATGACGCTTAGCAGTTTTGTCGCGGGAACGTCAAACCAGCTCGCCCACACTGCCGTGATGATGGCGTGCCAAAGCCCCGGCAGTGCAACGCCCTTGTTTTTGTACGGCCCCTCGGGAATCGGCAAGACTCACCTCGTCAATGCAATCGCCGATCAATTCCGGCGTCGACATCGAATGCGGACTGTCGTGCAGTTGTCGGGTGAGAAATTCACTAACGACTTTTGCAAATCGGTCGGCACCACGGGGCTTCCCGCGTTCCGTAAACGCTACCGCGAAGTCGACGCACTGCTGATTGATGGCGTTCAATTTCTGAGTGCCAAAAGTGCCACCCTTCGCGAAATGCTGTACACCGTCGAGGCGTTGATCGAAGCCGGACGTCCAATCGTGTTTACCGCGAACCAAGCGCCCTCGGAAATCGAAGGGCTGTCACGGGAACTGTCCGGCCGCATGGCAAGCGGTTTGGTTTGCCCGATGCACTCGCTGGATTCGACGACTCGCGAGACGGTGTTGCGACGCCTGATTGAACAGCGATGTTCGATCGCTTGGCCCGATGAAATGATCAGCGAGGTCAATGCTCAACTTGCCGGTGATGGGCGTGTGCTCAGCGGGATCGTCAATTTGGTGGCCACGCTGCAGAAGATGTTTGGCCGCATGGCAACGATGGACGAGATTCGTCAATTCGGCGGCAACCTGCTGCGAGTCGGGCAGGCGTCGGTGACGCTAAGCACGATCGAGCGAACGGTATGCGAGGCGTTTAAGGTGCCGCTGGAAGACCTGCGTGGTTCGTCCCAGGCTCGTGCGGTCTGCGAACCACGAATGTTGGCAATGTACTTGTCACGCCAGCTGACTTCGTCGGCGTACGCCGAGATTGCCAACCACTTTGGGGGCCGCTCGCACAGCACTGCGATCGCTGCTGAGAAAAACGTCAAAAAATGGCTCGAAAGCGGCAAAGCAATCGGTCGCGGCCCGACCTCGGTATCCGCTCGCGAAGCCATCGACCGTATTGAAAACCAATTGCGAACGGCATAAACGCGTGGGGGGCTGCGGACGAAACTTCCCCAATTTGGTTCAGCTTGCGTAATTCTCTGTCGACCTATCAAATAGGACTTCCTCAGCCTCTTCGTTTCCTTATCTCCACGGACCGGAACCTTGACCGCAGACGACTTTCAGTTCAAAGGCCGAAAAAAGAAGAAAGAAGCCAGCGCCAGCGAGATTTTGCAGCGGCAGCCGCCCTTCGATCTCGAAGCGGAAATGGGCGTGATTGGAAGTATTTTGCTGCTGCCGATCGTATGTGACGATATCGCGTCGCTGCGTGCCGAAGACTTTTTCGACGACGCAAACCGAAAGATCTACGAACACCTTCGCGAGATGCACGATCAAGGGCAAAAGATCGACATCACGCTGTTGGTATCGCGTCTGCGAACGGCTAAAGAATACGAGACCGTGGGTGGGGCAGCATACCTCGCCAAACTCTCCGGTGCCGTCCCCAATGCGGCCCACGCGGTTTATTACGCGGGGATCGTGTCGGAAAAGGCGGTCTACCGCCGTTTGATCGAAGCGAGTACCGAGATCCTCCGCGACTCGTACGAACAGAACAGCGAAGCACGCGAAATGTGTGCTCAAGCGGAACAAAAAATCTTTGCCATCATGGATGGCCGGTCGGGTAATTCCGTCCACAGTATCAGCGATATCCTGCACCAAGCGATGGACCGCATGGAAGCACGGATGAGCGGCGAACATACCGACGGAGGCTGTGAAACCGGATTCACTGAGTTCGATAACATGACCGGCGGACTGCACAACGGCGAGCTGATCATTTTGGCCGCACGTCCGTCGATGGGTAAAACCGCGCTGGCGATGAACATCGGAGAATGTGTTGCCATCAACCAACGGCTGCCCGTGCTCTTCGTCTCGCTGGAAATGTCCGGAATCGAGCTTGCCGACCGGATGCTTTGTTCGCTCGCGCGGGTGAATGGTCACCGACTGCGAAACGGAACGATCTCGTCGGATGACCGAGAACGGCTGATTCAAAAAGCGAATGAGATCAGCGAAGCGCCGCTTTACGTCGACGATTCCCCCAGCCGAACGGTCAGCGAAATTGCGGCAGCGGCACGGCGAATCAAGCGACGCGAAGAGGCGCTTGGCTTGATCATCATTGACTACCTGCAACTGATTGAACCAGATAACTCGCGTGACCCGCGGCAAGAACAGGTGTCCAAGATCGCGCGTCGCTTGAAAGGGATGGCTCGTGAATTGAGCACGCCGCTACTGTGTTTGTCTCAATTGAATCGGCAAGCCGAAGACAGCAAAGATCACCAGCCAAAACTAAGCCACCTGCGGGAATCGGGGGCGATCGAGCAGGATGCCGACGTTGTCATGTTTGTGCACCGCGAAGAGTATTACCATCGTGGCGAAGACAAAGCGCAATACGCCGGGCAAGCTGAAATCATCATGGCAAAACAGCGTAATGGCCCGATTGGAAACGTCCCGCTCAGCTGGGAAGGCGACTTCACGCGGTTTAGCGACCGTGCCCCTGAACGCCACAACGAGTTTGATGACTACGCCGAATTCAGCAGCCCCGGTGGCTTCTAGCTTGCCGCAACCGATCGCATCGACAATCAGCGCCATCGTCACATGAAGAAAATGCTGCACCGGATCGTGTCGATGTTGATGCGGTTGATTGCCTGATCGGATGTCGGCGCTGAGTCTGGGGCCAAGTACAACACCGCACTCGAGCACGAGTACCGTCCTGCGGACTAAGCACGAGCACGAAGGCGTGGACGCGAATCCGCATCACACACAGGCCCTTCCGTCGAGCTTGTCTCGGCGGAGGAAACAAATGGCAGCTACCGAGATAGAAGCACGGTCAAGCAGTGCTCCGCTGCGGGCTTGCCCCGGCGGACACAACGTTTCGATTCGCTGATTCCGCCGGGACAAGCCCAATGCCATCTACTTCGGTAAACATTGGGGGGGCTCAAGTAGTGGGATTCGCCAGAATTCCCATCTTTGCCGTTGAAACACCAGGAACTCTGGCGAGTCCCACTACGAAAGTAGATGGCATTGGGGACAAGCCCGAGCGGCAGGCGTTAACAGCATGGACATTCTTTGCGGCAGCTACGGAGCAGCGGTAGCCTACCGCCCTGGGACCTCGAGCCCCAGCGGAAACAGGACTACATTTCGTCGGGCAGCGACTCTTCGTCCATCATCACGCCCCAGCCGTCGCTGCGGCCGCCATGCGGCTTGGACAATTCGTCGAGCTCGGCTTGAATCCGAATGATCTCATCGTATTCAGGCACCATCGTGACGTTGACATAAACCGTCCACGCGGGGCCAAACTCTTCCTCGTCCTCTTCGACTTCTTCCCCCTCTTCGGGTTCGCCCGAGTCGTAGTAGACCTCGGTATCGTACTGCTTGGCGACCAGCGCCTTTTCAATCCGATGGGCCGATGTTTCATCCGGTGCATCGACCGCGAACTCAATCAGCAGCGGAGCCGACATGTCGACGCCAAGCGATTGAAGGTTCGCCAACACTGCACCATCCGCATCTTCGGGATAGGTCGTCATGAACGTATTTCTTAAAAGAGGTAAGGGAACAGAACCGCAAAGCCGTTGCCACGAAAAACAGTCGATCCGCATTGCTCTATGACAATGCGGCACTTGGCTATGATTCGTTTTCCGGTGGCGTTTTGATGTGGGCCAAGGAGTGCCCGTTTTCCGACAGGTAGGTGTAGCTGCCGAGCGCGCGCTCATAAAACTGCAGCAATTCGCCGGCTTGTGCGTTGTCAATCTTACCGCTGCTGACGGCCGCATTGATATTGTCCAACAACCGCCGAATCAGTTCCCGATCGTCATACTGGACGTAGCCGAGCACTTCGCTGACGGTGTCGCCTTTGACGATCGATTCAATCTTCACCGCATCGCCATTCAAATCCACATGCACCGCGTGGGTGTCGCCAAACAAGTTGTGCAGGTCACCCAGGATCTCT
>NZ_ANOG01000943.1 GCF_000346295.1 Rhodopirellula maiorica SM1
TTGATTACCTTGTTCATTCATAGTCACAAGAGCCGACGACTGGGTTCGCACCAGCATGAGCCGCTTTACAAGAGCGGTGCCTTTCTACATCGAGCCACGTCGGCTGGCGTTGTCGCATGAGTAGCCCGACCAGGAATCGAACCCGGAACTTCTGGTTAGAAGCCAGAGATGATGTCCGTTTCACCATCGAGCCATTTCACACAAGCGGAAGGCGAGGGAGTCGAACCCTCATCACCCGAAGGTGGCACGCGTTAGCAGTGCGGCCCGGCAAACCGTATCCGGCTGCCTTCCGTAATCAAATTGAGAGTGGACCGGAAGGGAATCGAACCCGGTCTTCGTCCATA
This sequence comes from Rhodopirellula maiorica SM1, assembly GCF_000346295.1. Lineage (GTDB taxonomy): Bacteria > Planctomycetota > Planctomycetia > Pirellulales > Pirellulaceae > Novipirellula > Novipirellula maiorica. The sequence goes on from NZ_ANOG01000943.1 coordinate 345, forward strand.
CCACAGACGCGTGCTGCCGCAACACTTACAGACCTTCTTGTCGTTTCAGTGATCACGGATGGAATTGCACCATCGGTCTCCTGCTTGTCACGCAGGCGTCTTAGCCGCTGGACCACGCGATCGTTTGTCATGACCGAGGTGGGAGTCGAACCCACAAAGTCACGAGGCTCTCGACCTCGTCGCTTTGCCAGTTTGCGTACCCGGCCGAATTAAGTAGCGGATCCGGGGGTCGCACCCGGCGGTCCTGGCTTATGAGGCCTGGCTGAGCTCTGGCCCATCCGCATTGTTGTCGCATCGAAGTAGCGGGTTCGGGGGTCGCACCCGACGGTCCAGGCTTATGAGGCCCGGATGAGCCTGGCTCACCCGCATTGTTGTCTCACCTGTGAGAGTGAAAGTAGCCAAGGCGAGAGTTGAACTCGCACGCCGCTGTGGGCACGACATTCTGAGTGTCGCGTGTCTACCGGTTCCACCACTTGGCTGATTGAATCGCCGCCCCGCTCTCACAGGGCAGCGAAAGATTTACATTTGCGGTTCGTACATGACGTCCGAACGCAAGACATATTTGGTTCCCGATTCAACGACCGCTCCTTCATGCAGTTGCGGATGATGAAATAGAAGCAAGCTTCCAGTCTTCGGCTGAACGTGGAATCGTCCAGGTTGAAAGAAACCGGTGCTGCCACCAGTAAACTCATCATTCAAGTAAACCAGGAAAGTGAACTCGCTTCGTTCGCCATTCTCTCGTTCAAACGCTCCGTCATAGTGAGGGGCAAACGTTTGTCCGGGTTCGTAGCGATAGAAACGCAATCGCTCATTGAGTCCGATGGCTCGACGACTTCGCCAAGGAGACACGACCCAAGGTTCGGCTCGCGTCCACAAGTCTGCCCCAGCTTCGAGGTCATCCTTTATCACTCGCGTGTTGTTTCGGACATCCTTGCGGATAATGGCTCCAGCGGACGTCGTGATTGGTGCGTCATCGAAACCTAACGACTCGGCGAGCGCGATGTACGCTTTGCATTCCAACTCATCGAGGAAATCGTGAATCACATAAACGTAGTCGTAGTGGTACTGTTCCTTTCTCATGAGTCGTTCTCCATTGGTGATGACGTTGATGTCGAAGTACTGCGGGAGGGAGTCGAACCCTCAAACACGAACGTTTGAAATTCGCCGCTTTGCCGGTTTGCGTACCACAGCATGTTGAATCAGTACTGAGGGCGGGAGTCGAACCCGCAAGCACTTGTTCCTAAGACAAGCGGCTCGCCGTTGGCCCTACCTCAGCGTGAGTGGAGCACCGGGGAATCGAACCCCGATTTTCTGCGTGCAAAACAGACGTCTTCCCGTTGGACGAGCGCCCCATGTTGTTCTTCGTTTCAGTGCCCAAAGCAGGGGTCGAACCTGCAAACACTCGGGTTTAAGTCGAGCCGCTCGGCCAGTTGGCGTATCTAGGCGTCTTGTGTTTGGTGCCGTGGGAAGGACGCGATTGCTCACGCCCTTCCGTTGGCTGCCAACGTGTCATGCCCTGAGTCGCGGCGTACTGTCGCCCGTTGACTTGCGGTGGTTTCGGATTGCCTTGCGGTAGTCCGGAACACGCTCGCCTTCGACGATCACGTCGCCGACCGTTTCAACCACCCAGCCATCGACCCAGTTGTCGTCGCTATCTTTCAGCTTTAGCACTCGGCCGACTTTGGCGAACTGCGTCGGGATGTACGAAGTCGTCACGACGCTGGCACCAGCGACGATGCGTCTCATCGCACATTGCGCGTACTTTACGTTTCTGGTCATCGTCGTCTCCTGGTTAGGCGGAATGAAAATTGTGGTAGCGAAGGCCGAAGTAGTCCCGGATGGAATCGAACCATCGTTTCCTGCGTGTAAAACAGGTGTCGTAGCCGTTGGACCACAGGACTTTGTCAAAATGTCGATCCGAAGAGCACGTCCCCAAGGATTTGAACCCTGACTAACTGGTTTGGAATCAGCAGTGCTACCGTTGCACCAGAGACGTGTGAAATTTCAAAAGTGGGAACGCAAGGAATCGCACCTCTCGCCGGCTACCACACAATTAAAGGCAGAAGGGTTACAACCTCCCGTGTGGAAACGCTCCCATGGATCACTCAAAAAGCGGAAGCCGTGGGACTCGAACCCACAACGGTCTTACCCGCAGCTGTTTTCAAGACAGTGTCCTCATCCGGCCGGGTGACTTCCGTAGTTGCGTTATTGAACGCAGTGACGTGAGCGGGAATCGAACCCGCGGACTCCTGGATGAAAACCAGACGATTCTGCCATCAGAATCTACCACGCCGTTTTGTTAGCCAGCCTTGTCGCCAGCCGAGTACCGCATAGGAGTTTCGATCTCCTTCCTGCTGCCTGAGAAGCAGCCGACCTAGCCAGTAGTCGAATGCGGCGTTCTTGAAAGCGATGGCAACGGGAGTCGAACCCGCAACGACTTGATAGACAATCAAGCTTCCTTCCCAGAGGAAATTGCCACCGAATATGTTCGCGAGGGTGACCAACCGGAATTGAACCGGCGACAAACTCATTCACAGTGAGTCTCTGGAAACCAACACCAGATCTGGCCACAGTCGGGTATCAGTGAGTCGCACACTGTCCATGCGTGGCCCCAAACCACACCGCTTACTCCAAGCTATACCCGAGAAAAACATCAGCACCGGAGACTGGAATCGAACCAATGAACTCCTGATTCAGAGTCAGGTGCAGCGACCAACAACTGCTACTCCGGCATTTGGTCTTAAATACATCAGCACTCCGTCCGGGAATTGAACCCGACCTGCGAGCTTCAAAGGCTCACGTCGCGACTACGCGCCGGAGAGAGAGTTTTTCAAAACAAAAGAGTGTCCTGTGGGAGTCGAACCCACCTAGCCGGATTGGAAGTCCGGAACCTTTGCCGCTCGGCCAAGGACACGAAATATGCTGAAGCTTGAAGGGCGAGGTGTGAAACGAAGCGAGCTATTTCACACTTCTCGCTTCACCCTTCAAACTTCGCGAAGCTCCGGCGGATGGACTCGAACCATCACTCCTCTCCTTAACAGGGAGCCGCCTTACCATTGGGCCACACCGGATTTTGCAAAGCGCCCAGCGAGAATCGAACTCGCATTTTCTGCATGGCAAGCAGATGGGTTACCACTACACCATGGGCGCAAAAATGCATCACTACCAAATTGTCAAAGATCAATACGCCGAAGCGTTCAAGAGCACCGAGCCGGAATCGAACCCGCATCACCCCGCTCGCGACGGAGGAGTCTTGCCGTTAGACCATCAGTGCTTGTTTCAAAATGTCTCAAGTGGGATCGGTGAGAATCGAACTCACATCGCTCGGATTAAGAGTCCGATGCATTACCTTGTCTGCCACAATCCCATGTGCTGTTGTTTTCGTCGTCGTTGTTTCGTTTCAGTCGGCGTGGCGGGAATTGAACCCGCGACCGTCGCCTTATAAGGACGCCGCTCTCACCCCTGAGCTACACGCCGATGCGTATGCAATGGGGCCGAAGGGAGTTGAACCCTCACCGAACGGATTAAAAGTCCGTCATGCTGCCAGTTACACCACAGCCCCGATGTTCAGTCGCGGCTATGCGTTTCAATCGCAGTTCAGGCAGCATGTTCGTTTTCCTTTCGTGTTGTTGTCGTAAGTGGTAGCCCCGAGGATCGAACTCAGCGCGACCCGCGTATCAGGCGGATTTGGGCGACCAGCCCTCGACTACCGTTGTCGTTTCAAAAAGTCGGACACCTCGGAGTCGAACCGAGAGCCTCCTGGTCCCAAACCAGGCGTGCTTCCATCTGCACCTGTATCCGATGTTGTGTTCTTCCGATCGCCGCAGCGTTTGCTGTCGGCGCATATCTTCCTTGTCAGTGGGCCGGGAGGCGCTCGAATCCTCGTCTGCGGTTCTTCAGACCGCCGCTAGACCGTCTCAGCTACCAGCCCATGTTGGGTTTGCCCGTTCGATGCGGACACGAAAAAAGGCTCCCCGGTCTGACGCGACCGATGAGCCTGATGTGGGGCCTTCGTAAAGAAGGCTTTCGCTAATGAAAGCGAGTGTCACATCAGACGCGGATACGCCGGGGCATTATCTGTATTCAACGGTTGCCCGCCGAACGCATTGCCTTCGTGTATCTGTTCGAGTCGACTGGATTGTTTTTTTGATAACATCAGAAAGCTCGTTACTCGCTTGTATATGAATGTGACTTGTGTGTTCGGAGAGATAGACGCTTTCGCATCCCGATGGTTCGCATAAAATCTCGCTTTCACAATACTAGAGATGCGCAGGCACCATGTTCTATTTCACCAAACGCCGCGAAATCCGAAAGATACTCGCCACAATGAACCCAATCGAAAATTTTCTCGCTGCGAAAAGGCTGTATCACCGTCATCGGCGACGGTAGTTGCATCGTAGTGCTACATGCTCGCGCGCAATGAACCGCAACCTCATGCTCGCAATGGATTCATCGCTGTTATTTCCTGCCAACTAATCTGGACCGTAACGAGTTCAAAATTCTGACGGAAATCTCGCTTTTTCATTTTAGGAAGTTCGGGAGTCAACACCATGCAAACGGATCGAAGGCAGGCCATTCGTGAAGCTCTCGCTACACTAGCCACCACTCACGCCGCAGCCGTCGCTCAACTCGAAACAGCCATTTGCTTGCTGACTGAGGAGCTGGGAGCGGATCCACTGGATCCATTCTCGCGCAAGCTCCCGGTTGTTATCCGCTACCCAAATCAATTGATTGACACCTCGAGCCATTCCGTGGTATGGGAAGGAAAACGCTGCTTTTTCGGCAATAATCTGTTATTTCGTTTCTTTGAACGCATCTCCCGCTCGCCGAATCAATTCATCTCGTACCGCGTGTTGCTCAACGACGTCTGGGGCGACGAACGTGAACATTCGAGCATTCGTGGTGTTGCAAAAAGAGTTCGTGATCGTCTTGCTTGCCAAGGAATGCCGGACTTGGCAAACAGAATCGATGGCACCAACCCAGGTCACTACCGTTTGATCCTGGTTTGACCATTTTTTTGAAATCAAACGCAGATCAAACCAAAATCAAACTGCTATCAAACCGGTGCTCTTCATACTAGCGGGATCAATTTCGCTAATGTGATCCATCCACCTCAATTTGGCACCAACGAGGAGCTCCAAGGCGATGCACCAAGACAAAGATAAAACCGACCTCAAACCGGTCCGCGCTGCTCAATACGTTCGGATGTCAACAGAACATCAGCAGTACTCGACGGCCAACCAAGATGACGTGATCCAAGATTATGCGGCGAAACGCAACTTTCAAATCGTGAAGACTTACGCCGACGAAGGCAAAAGCGGTCTTAGCGTTTCGGGACGTATTTCACTTCAGAAGCTGATCGCGGACGTGCAAAATGGAGCAGCAGACTACGAGGCTATTCTTGTTTACGACGTGAGTCGGTGGGGACGGTTTCAAGATGCCGATGAAAGCGCGTACTATGAATACTTGTGTAAACGTGCAGGCATCTCGGTGCACTACTGCGCCGAGCAATTCGAAAATGACGGCGGGCCAACATCCACTATTATTAAAAGCGTTAAGCGGGCGATGGCAGGTGAATACAGTCGCGAGCTGTCAACCAAAGTATTTCAAGGGCAATGCCGACTGATAGAACTCGGTTACCGACAAGGTGGCCCTGCAGGCTTCGGTCTACGCCGCATGCTGATCGACCAATCTGGCGAGGCGAAGTCTAAGCTTGCTCGCGGTGAATACAAGAGTCTGCAAACCGACCGCGTCATCTTAGTGAAAGGGCCGGAACAAGAGATCGAGACTGTGAATCGCGTCTACAAAAGGTTTGTTGTCGATGGTCAAAGGGAACGCCAAATCGCGGACCAACTTAATGCCGAGGGGACCACCACTGACCTTGGGCGACCATGGAATAGGGGGACCGTCCGTCAATTACTAACGAATGAGAAATACATCGGCAACAATGTCTACAACCGAACTTCGTTCAAATTAAAGCAACGGCGTGTCTGCAATGAACCAGAAAATTGGGTGCGAAAAGACAATGCGTTCGAGGCCGTCGTAAGCCAGGAATTATTTTATACCGCTCAGGGAATCATTCGCGAACGAGCGAAGTGCTACAGCGATGACGAAATGATTACCTGCCTCCGGTTGCTGTTGGAACAGAGTCCAACGCTTTCGGCCGGTTTGATCGATGCGGCTGACAATACGCCAACCTCTTCGAGCTATCGCACTCGGTTTGGCAGTTTGATCAGAGCTTATCGACTGGCAGGCTACCAACCGGATCGCGACTACGAATACATCGAGATCAACCAGAAGCTTCGGGAAATGTACCCAGACTTGATTGGCGACGTGATAGCGAGACTGGGAGCCGCCGGAGCGTCGGTCACTCAGGATGTTGACACAGACCTATTGCTGATTAACGGCGAATACAGTGCTTCAATGGTTTTGTCTCGTTGCCGACAAACGAAGAGTGGGTCGCTTCGATGGATGATCAACGTCGAACGGAAGGTGGCGCCGGACATAACGATCCTTGTTCGCATGGATGAGACGAATGAGAACGTCACGGACTATTACCTGTTACCGATCATGGACATTCAAACGCCACGTTTGCTCCTGTGTGAATCCAATGGCGTTTACCTTGACACTTACCAATTTGACAGCCTTGACTATTTTGCGTCGTTGTCTGAACGTCGAAAGATTGAGGTGGCAGCATGAACGGTTCTGAAGAGAAGGAAATCGTGTTGATACCACTTGATAAGATCACCATCGTGAACCCACGCGACCGCGGAAAAAAGAAGTATCGACAAATTGTCAATAGCATCGCCAACATTGGCTTAAAAAAGCCTATCACGGTGACGCCAAAGCCCTCATTGAAAGGTGAGTACCTGTTGGTATGCGGACAGGGACGATACGAAGCTTTCGATGAGCTCGGAGAAAGCGAGATCCCTGCAATCGTGATCGACGTGCCGGAAGAAAAACTTCTGCTAATGAGCCTCGTTGAGAATCTCGCGAGGCGAAATCCGTCGTGTTTGGAGATGGTTCACAAAATAGGAACTCTAAAAGAACAAGGTTACACATTTGCTGAGATCGCCAAGAAGACAGATCTCAACGTCTCCTATGTTCGCGGCATCGTGAAGCTAATCGAACGTGGCGAAGAGCGTCTCGTCATGGCAGTTGAACGTGGTCAGATCCCAGTCAGCGTGGCGGTGACGATTGCGGTAGCAGACGACCACGACATTCAACGTGCTTTGACGGAAGCTTACGAATCAAACGATCTGCGAGGAAAAAAACTGCTGGCCGCACGCCGCCTGATCGAAAAACGCCAGACGGATGGTAAATCTCTTCGAGGTGCACCTAAACGCACAAATTCAGCTGTGTCGGGAAAAAAATTGTTGCAAGCCTATCAAGCCGAATCAAACAAACAGCGGCTTGTGGTTCAAAAATCAAAACTCTGTGAGACGCGGTTACTCTTCGTCGTGTCGGCGATCCGTCAATTGATCGAAGACAGGAGATTCCTCGACCTACTTCGTTCCGAAGGACTGGACACGATGCCCGCGTATCTTGTGTCCGAACTAAGCAATCGAAAGGGTTTGTCATGAAATCGAAAGTTCAACTGGCGTGTGAGAGTGCTGTTCGCGAGATTCGGTTGACTGACATCCTGCCGATGCGGAAAATCGCTAAGATCGCAAAGGCGACAGTGAAGTATCGACAAATTGCCGTTTCGATTCGACAAGTCGGATTGATTGAACCGCTCGTGGTTCACCCGCAAAAAGGTGAAGCTGGTAAGTTCATGTTGCTCGATGGAAATGTCCGGTATGAAGTGCTGACGGAACTGGAAATCGAGAAGGTAAAATGTCTCGTCGCTCTAGATGACGAAGCGTTCACTTACAATCATAAAGTAAGCCGTGTGTCAGCAATCCAAGAGCATTTCATGATCATGAAGGCGGTGAAGAGTGGCGTGTCGGAGGCCCGGATTGCTGAAGTCCTGGACATCGATGTCGCTTCGATTCGCAAGAAACGCGACATGTTGGCTGGAATCTGCTCTGAAGTGATTGAGCTATTGAAAGAGAAGAGGCCTACTGCGGCAACCTTTGCTCAGTTACGAAAGGTCCAACCGATGAGACAAATTGAGATGGCGGAGTTGATGTCAGCGACAAACAATTTCTCTGACAGCTATTCCAAGTGCCTTGTCGCAGCGACAGCAAATGAACAATTGATTGACAAGGAAGCTTCCCGCGAAATTAATGGGCTCTCGTCGATCGATATGGCCCGCATGGAACGTGAAATGGACTCGCTTTCGAAAGACTTCAGAAAAATTGACGAAGACCACGGAAAGAATGTTTTAAACCTAGTCATCGCGGTAGGATACCTCAAATCGTTACTCGACAATGCACCTATCGTCCGGTACCTAGCCTCTTCCTATCCTGAGATCTTGACTGAGCTGCAAAAAGTAGTTGCGTCCCGACTGCTAGAAGGGCCCACTGAAGCAGAATAGAAACCATTTCGCTGGATGATTGCATTTACAGAACCTTGGGAACTGCTGCGGCAATAATCGTTTGAATTTGATTCTGATAGCTAAAAAAGAACGCAGTGATCCGCAATCGTTCTTTTCTTCGCCTATGGCCTGGACACGGGCACCATCTGGAAGACCAAAACAACCCACGAACTGCTCTTATGGCGGCACGTGTTCTGGAACCATGAATCGACCGATCGGCAATCGAATCTTCGATCTCGCTATGGTTGGCTATTCTATCGACGAGTTAAAACGAACAAATCGTTCTATCGGTCGATGAATCGAGCGGTTCACGTACATTTGCGTTCGCTTGAACCTCCGAGGCTCGCACCAGAGGAACCGATCTTCTTTGGTGGAACTGCGAGGCCCAACGCCGTCTTCAAACGGTTGATCGCCCTCGCCGGGATTCGCAACAAAGTTGACATTGAAACCGGCATTGCCAAAGACTGGCTGCTGAAGGACCTCCGCAAAACCTGCGCGACATACTATGACGAACATATGCCTGAATCTTCCATCGAAATCCTCGGTCACTCTGTCAGCGGCGTCACGTATCGGCACTACGCTCATCGAGATCCATTAGCATTCAAAGCGATCATGACGATCCCTCAGCCTTCCGCTTTCATGGCTCTACCACAGGGAATCGAGGATGAATGCCCTTGCTGCCGGCGGAAGTTCGCGGACAGTTGATTTACCGGTCGATGAAACCGGAGCACGCTTAGATCAGCGACAGTCACATACCGGCGTCGGACACCGGTGCATTGTGGTGTAGGTTTCTGCTGCGAAGATCAGTCCAGAACCTATTCCACTCCCGCTTCTAGGCGTTCAATGACTCAAACGTAGTAAACTAGTCTGCAGCAGTAAGATCGATTATCATCGCCACATACTGTCAAACGATATTCCGGAAATCACAGGTGGCATTGTCGGCTGATCGATGGACTTAAGAGTAAATGATTGCGCGATGTTTAACCTGTTAACTTCAGTTCAACCAATTCCCGACTTTGGGCGAGAATGAAATATATCTTCGGGTCGACCATTGGAACGACTTCTCATTTGTGACAATGTTTGAAGTTGTCGTTTTTAATGAATTTGGCAAAAAGCACGAGTTAGGTCAGGTTGGAATGCTCCCCAAATCCTGATCCACGTGTTATGAAAGTCTAGAGCCAATTCCGGCCGAGGATTTTCCATGAGCAAGAAACGACGACGACACTCACCCGAACAAATCATCAAGAAGCTACGTGACTCCGACGCCATGCTGGCGGCCGGCAAGAGCATTGGCGAAGTGCTTCAAGCACTCGAAGTCAGCGAAGCGACGCTGAGTCGCTGGCGCAGCCAGTACGGTGGCATGAAGAGCGAAGAGGCCAAGCGGCTCAAGGCACTTGAGGAGGAGAACAACCGACTCAAGAAGATCGTCGCGGACCAAGCTTTGGACATTTCGATGCTGAAGGAAATCACCAAGGGAAACTGACGAGCCCTCAATCGCGACGGGCCGCTGTGCAAGAGCTTCAGCAGAAGTTTGACGTGTCTGAGCGACGTGCTTGCCGCGTACTCGATCAACCGCGATCGAGTCAGCGATTTGAGGGGAAACCTAAAGACGAAGACGAACGTTTGACCAAGCGGATTCTTCAGCTTGTTCGCGAGCGTCCTCGCTGGGGCTATCGACGTATCTGCCAGCTTCTTCGCCGCGACGGTGAGACCATCAATATGAAAAAGATGTATCGACTTTGGAAAGCCGCTGGACTGAAGGTGCCGCGAAAACGCCGTAAAAAGCGTGCTACTGGCGTCCGGGGCAACGCGTGCGACGTTCAAACTGCAGCGTTTATCCACGATGTTTGGACGTGGGACTTCGTGCAGTCTTCGACGGTTGATGGGCGAACGATCCGATTCTTGAACATCGTCGACGAGTACACGCGACAATGCCTGACGATCAAGGTCGGCCGCAGCATCACCAGCGAAGATGCGATCGACACGCTGGCAGAGCTGTTCACGATGCACGGCGTTCCCAAACGCCTTCGATGCGACAATGGCCCCGAGTTCATCTCGACCGCAATCAAGCAGTGGCTTGCAACAATCGGCGTCGAGATTCTTTACATCGAACCTGGTTCACCATGGCAGAACGGTGTCTGCGAGAGTTTCAACAGTCGCCTGCGTGATGAGTACCTGCATCAAACGGACTTGATCGACGAAGACGACGCGCGGAAGAAAGCACGAGCTTGGCGGGAGGACTTTAACACACGTCGCCCGCACAGTTCGCTTGGCTACCTGACCCCATCGGAGTTCGCGTTTCGCAGTGCTGCTTCCGTTCGGCCTACGGCCTCACTCCAGCAGCACTGCGAATCCCCCATCCCTGTTTCCTAACCCAATCTTTCACAACGCCTGGTACAAGAAATTGGGGCATCCCAAGGTTAAAGATCGGATTCCCTGGCCAGACAGAAAGCGTTTCAACACATTCATCACTTCCAAATAGTTTTTCTGAGCTTCCCTTTAGCTACTTTTCACTTGGGATGAGTGTCGACGACTACAAAATCTCAAGCAACGATCTCTCTGAAGAGTTTTCAAGCGGCTGAGGTGGTTCCATTACGTCCGATGCCCGATGCACTCGCTCAAATTCTTGTCATCTTGGACGACGACGCGACCGCTGCACTCACTGAAGTGGCAACCGACGCACTTCGGCGATTTGGGCATGCTGTTTAGGAGATCGGATTGGTGATCCTGGGTTTTCCCATTCGGTCGCCAGGCACGATTTCATGGATGGGCGGAGGGGCCGGTCTACCGTCTCGATATCAGGGCTGCGATCCAAATATCTGAAGGTTTTTCTCTGTTCATTTCCGCCAATTGCGGTCTGTTCATCTTTCTTCGGCGAATCTGCAGCGGCTTGTCCCATGGAACAACACGACGCCTGTTCACGAGCACATCGATATCTAATTTGCTTCAGTCGCTTGCATCTGCACCTTGGCTTAGTTTAATATCTAGCACTTGAGGATCGACATTCGATTGAAATCACCAAGGCCCAAATCGGTTCCATTCAATGCGATGCCTGTCCGACTGTAAAAAGTCGAATGGATCGCAATTCATTGTTTGATTGGATTAGACCGAAGCATGCCCCCCCCCCTAGATCTTGACAAATCATGAACACACAATCGTCGGTTGATTTGGTTATGTTTGGCCGCGGTTTGGAGCCAATGTCGCTTGTCAAGCGAATTGAACCCGATGAGCTCCCGGAATCCGAAGACGAACTGGCGTCCGCTCTTGAGATGGCGGTTAAGGCAATAAATAGCTTTGAGCGAGCAGAGCGTTCCCAAATCGTCTTTATGCAAGATGGACTACTGATTGCAGTGGAAGACCAAAAAACAGGTAATTTGATTTGGTGTGGCTGATGCAATGGTCGACAGTTAATCGGGTCCATTAAAGATCGTATTGACCTCGGTTCTGATTCACACTTTACTCCTCGCCCCCTCCGTGGTCCGTGGCGCTGCTTGACTGTCACCCCCTCAACAATTTCGTCACGATAACCAGCTCGCTAGATGGTTGTAAGACGAGGTGGTGCCGCCAAAGAGCGATTGTATCAATGACAATTAGGATGGTTCGATTGTTCTCCGCAACCGGCACATTACTACGTATTTCAGACGAAGGAATAATTTAATCGATGGCAAGCTTCACTTGCGGCACCTGTCAATTCACGACTTCATCCCGAGATGAACATGTTGGACGGCAAGTAAAATGTCCAAAATGCAAGGTGCTCGGTATTGTCGTCCCAGAACTGACCACAAATCATGTCTCCCAGGAAACTCAAAGGGTTTCGAAGTTAGTTGAAGATTTTGCGAGGAAGCAGAATGATCGACTGAACTCTCTAGAACGCCCGAGTTCCACGGACATCTCGTTGCCAAAGTGGGCAGGCAACGTGATCCTCGTTACGTATGGTATTCTCGGCGTTCTATCGACGTTAGGGTTGCTTCTCTTGTTTTTTGCAATTGCGTCTGCCAATGGTGCGCCACAAGAAGCAGCCGTCGGCGCAATGTTTTCGTCCTTCTTTATTGCGGGTTACGTAATCTGCCGATCAATCGAAAAAGCTGTAAGTGGAATTTGCCGTCGATAGCGGCAAGGATTTTGATGTGGCTGATTTTATTTGCAGTAAGTGCGGCGTTTTGTGTTTGCGGGCTGATGACGTCACGCAACCTGAAATTGAATGTATGGAATGTGGACACGTCAACACTGTGCCACCTACTATTCATTTCGAAACCCGAAACTCATTTGTGAAGAAACGCAGCTTTTCAGAAAAGAAAACGATTGGGCTGCTCATTGCTGCCATTGGGATTTTTTCGATTGCTGTACTTGCAAGTTGTTGCGGATTTCTGGGTGTTTTAGGCAGCGGTCGTCCAACGAAGTCAGAGTTTCGAGCAAAGAAAGCGGATTATGAACGTCAAGCCGGTGAGGCGTTAATATGCACCAGTCAAAAACATCTGCGGAAAGTATTCGGAGAGCCTGATCATGTTTCGTCATATTCTGACAGCTATACTTGGACCTACCGTTGCTCCGATGGACGAGTTCATGTGCGGTTTACGCAGGTTCCGTTTTCTGACCTAGCTCTATTAAAGTCGATTGACGAAGGGTGAACATCCACTCTAAGTGGTTGAACAACCAACAAGGATTTGACAGCGTGTAATACGAGTCTCGAGCCTCCACCTTTTTAAATGGTGTGCGTTTATGATGCCACCTTACTTAAATAACAGACTGAACTGGAGCCCGGCTTGCGGGGTAATACGATTGGATTGCAAATTGCCCCGTCTTAGTGTTGAGCAACGTTTTTCAATTGAAATCCACATGAACATTCTTGTCTACAAACGAACCCACGTTGGCGACCCCGGCCCCGATGGCTGCTTTGGCGTCTTTGACTGCATGGGCACTGTGCGAGACCGTGACTATGACGCAGTAATCGGCGTTGGCGGAATCGGTCCAGAGGCACGATCACATGGGATCGCTGGCTTGGTCAACTGGATCGGCGTGGGGCCACATAAAACCTACACCGGCAAACGCGGTCCCGAGGTGACCTTCGACCGCTTTGTCTACTATGGCTGCGATGGTTACGACTTCGCAGAATATGCACCCAGGCTTGCAAAACGCATGTATGATCGCAACGTACGATCGATTTTGCATGGACTATCTGCTGTCGAGCGAGCGGAGGCGATTGCTATCCTTGCCTGGGCGGACAATGCTCCACCATCTCCATTGCTCGCGGGCGATTCCGGCGACGATGGCTTTTTTTCTATCTGCAAACGGGAATCGAAACCCAATTGTAGATAATCGCGTGATTCACGAAAGTTGACCCGCTCGCTCTGCAGGCAAGCGTTTTTGCCTGCGATAACAATCTCAATTCGGTTAGTCTTCAGCTTCGGTACTATCACGTGGTAGTGAGGACGAATCGATAGCGGGTGGCCCAGGGGCCGTGAACAACATCGAGCGATACAACTCTATAACTGTCTGGAAACCCAAATTTCTTCGCTACAGTGACAAAGGCTTGTTAAAGCCCGAAGTCAACACTGTGTCCCGCGTTTTTTGCAATCTGCCATTCCGCCGACGCAACCATCGATGCATACACTTGCCACGTTGGCCGCTTCGCCGATTTTCTCGACGGCACGCCGTGTCAGTTGCTACGCCTGTAGACGTCTGTTTGCTTCACTCTCTAGTAGCACTCGATCGAAGAATGCCATGTCGGCCGGTGAGGTCCCCTCATAGTGAAGCGTGGCATTGCTCGGTCCCAGAATTCGCCCTCGGCAATGGCATTTCTTGCCAGAACACGTTTTGGATTAAATACATCGATCCCTTCCGCTGCTCTCTGTGTAACGCAGATCCCTCACATGCAAACAGTGTACGAGAATGCAAACAAGTACCGATCAAGAATTTTGGGCGAATCTAAGAGAGCAAGGAAGACTTTGCCAAGAATTGGAAAGCCGAACGTTGATCGATGAGCGGATAATCGAATTCTTGACCCGATGCAGGCTCGTGGCGCTCGATACTCGCCGGGTCGGACTCGCTTTCATCGACCGACGCATACAGTCGCGGATCTCTATTCGAGAAGTTTGGATATGCCCGGTCACCAAAGACAGCCCCTCCACAACCACCTGTCTCCGCTTTCCGCTGCCACGGTGTCGCCCGTTTCGACTGCCATCGCCACGGTAGGCTGAGGTCGCCGTGAGCTGCTAAATCTCTGCTCATTCCTCGCTACATATAGGTGACGGTGGCTGTGTAGCTGCCGGTGTTTACCTATTTCTCGTTTTTTGGAACGGAGGTGCGGCTATGTCGCATGTTGTGCAGATTCAAACTCAGGTTCGAGACGCTGCGGCGGTTCGGGCTGGGTGCAAACGACTGAAGCTCGATGAGCCAGTCGAAGGTGAAATGAAGCTATATAGCGAGACCGTCACAGGACTCGCTGTTCAGCTTCGTGATTGGCGGTATCCGGTCGTGTTTAAAACCGAAACCGGTGAAACCAAGTTCGACAACTACAAAGGTCACTGGGGCAAA
>NZ_ANOG01000944.1 GCF_000346295.1 Rhodopirellula maiorica SM1
ATCGATGACCGCATCCAGCAACGCTGGATTCTCAACCGAATGCTGCTCGGCGGCGTCCGATGGGGTCGCACGTTTCGCTTCGCTGCGGCCGCCAGGACTTTGTCCGCTTCGGCTTTCTATTTTTCGTCGCTTTGCCACTGAGTCGATTCCAAGATAATCACAAGCAATAACATGCATCCCACGATCCCGATCACCATGACCGCTTGCGCTAGTTCCACATGGGTTAACAATATCGAAGCCAATCCGCAGGTGCCGGTGACGAGGTAGATCGTCAATACCGCTTGGGTTCGGCTGAGTCCGAGTTCGACCAAGCGGTGCGAAAAATGGCTGCGGTCGCCCACAAACGGACTGCGTCCTTGCCGAATTCGAATCCACAGCACCGTGGTCATGTCATAGAGTGGAACCGCCATCACGCACAGCGGTGCCAACATCGCATGCGGTCGCGATCCGTCGCTGGTGGCAAACGTCGCCATCAACATCGAAACGGCAATCAGGAAACCAACCAGGTAGCTGCCGCCATCGCCCATGAAAATTTTTGCGGGCGGTCGATTGTGCCATAAAAATCCCAGCAGCGACCCGCACACGACCAACAACATTGCGGCAACGAACAATTGAGGCTGTGATGTTCCTGGGTCGGCTGTCGTCAACATGACGATCGCCATTGATGTGGCGATTATCGCTGCCACGCCACCGCTGAGCCCATCCATGTTGTCAAGCATGTTGAATGAATTGATCAGCCCGACAATCCAGATCACTGACAATACCTTGGTCAGCCAAGCGATGCTGATGAACGCCGTTAAACCAAAATTCAATCCATAGACCACGAACGCGGCAACCGCAAACTCGACAGCCAGCCGTAACAATGGATTCACTCCGCCGCGGTCATCGATCACACCAAGGATCGTCAGCACCGTGCCAGCGCCGAGCAGCCACCACAACTGGGCGACACGCGACCAGACGCCTTCCAAATGCGGAACGACTTGATCGGGCAAGTGCGATTGCAGAGCGACGTTGCTGCGAAAAAACGCCACCGCGAACGTGCCCACAGCGAAGGTCACCACGATACCGGCCCAAATTCCAATGCCGCCTCCCAAGGGTGTCACGTTGGTGTGCGTGCTGTGCCCGCCAGGACGGGCAACCAAACCAAGCTGGGCGGCAAAGCGGCGAACCGGGTAAATCGTAACCAGAGAAATGACCAACGGGGGGAGGACCGTCACAGCGATCAACCATCCAAGCCACTGTGAAAGATCCAACGCAAAATCCTCATGAAAAAATGGCCGAATTAAAACGGCTCAATCTATCAAGAAATGGAGCGTCCAGGTACGTGGCACACGCGCAAGTGACCGCTCGGAAATAACAGCGGTGTTTCAGACGCCCACCTCGAAAGGAAACGCTGTACAGCATTTCGCCGCAGAAAATCACGTTGAAGTTTCGGGGGCACTGGCCACAGTTCGAAAGTCTCACGCGACTTCCGCTATGGCAAAGAAACGCAAACGCTATAAGAAAAATGCTTCACTGCGTTTGCCCATCACAGCGTTTGCCCAAACGGCTAACGGGATGTCACCTCATCATCCCTACTCGGCTTGCTTGTTGATCGGGATGGGCGGAACGAACTTCGGTTTGGGAATCCCGCCTTGCTGAAAAATTTGATGAGCACTCGGATTTTCTTTTTTTAATGCCTTTTCATTCTTGTAGGTTTTCGTTGGGCTTGGTTTACCCGCCTTGGTTTCGGTCACATCGATGCTGCCGTCGGGCTGGCCCGCCACTTTGATGGTCTTGTTGTTTTCGGTGATCTCGACCGATTTGATCCCGTTATTGAATCGAATCCTGACCGTTCGTCTCAGCTGCGGCGGCGGATTGCCGCCGCCCATCTGAATACGGATGCCTCCTTGCAATGGATTCCCCAGTGCTCCTTGGCGGCGAATGATGACTCCCCCGTTGCCAAACGGGTTCAGCCCTTCGAATTCGTCAGCGTCAGGTTCCATTAACCGTTTCGCTCTTTGTGCGACCTGTGCCGATCTACTTTGTGAAAGCGACTGCAACGTTTCGCGGGCAGCAAGCTCGAGATGCGTGTCATTGCCGATCAGATGCTGCTGCAGAATGTCAAACGCACGGTCCGAAACTTCGCGACTTTCGCTGTGCGTCGCCGTGGCAAGGTCTTCGATCGCTCGTTTGCCCAGCGAATGAAGTTGACGCATGGCGTGTTGCCGCTTGCTAAATTTGTCCGAATCGAGCTGCTGAATCAACGATTTGACGAGAGGGTCGCCGCGGAGGAGACTTCGATTGCGATCGTTCCCCGCGGCAACTCCGACGGTCGCAAGTGTTAGCCCCCACATCACAATCCAGGTTGTCCGTTTTGGTGGCATCAGAGTTTCCTGTGGAAATGAGATCGCGGCACCAGTCATTGAACCCAATTGTAGCAATTTACGCCATGTCGTCTGGATCGATTGTGACCGGCCGCTGCCGATTAAGCCGGCTGCTGCTGATTAAGACAGCGATCGCGGTTCGAGCGGAAAGACACGCTCGGGATACCATGACGGATCGTATTGTTTGGTTTTGCCGCGAACGATCGCAATCAACCGCCCGTCGGTGCGAATGGCGGCGGCGACGCCTTCGTCGGTCGGAACCGACGATTCGATCGGTCCAGCATCACCGGTTAGCGGATCGATTGGTGTGTAAAATGCCGTACCAAACACGTTCAAGCCGTTGATCAGTCGCATCGCGTCTTCGTCGTTAACGGATAAATGAGGCAGATGCTCGACGCCCAGTCGTGCTGGTTGCACGAAGGGAGCCAAATCGTCGTGGCGGATTTGATCAATCGAGATCGTGTCGCCTGCGTGAAACGGTCCGACACGCGTGCGAACTAAGTGCGTCATTACCGCGTGGCCACCGACACTGGCGGCCAAATCGACCCCTAGCGAGCGAACATAGGTTCCCGACCCGCACGTGATATCCAATGCGACGTTGGGATAGTCGTATTTGACTATTTTGAAGTCATACACTTGGACTTTTCGCGAAGGCACATCGACTTGTTCACCGTTGCGAATTCGGTCGCAGGCTCGTTTGCCATCAATCCAAATCGCCGAATAAGCCGAAGGAACTTGTAACACTTCGCCTGTCAACGATTTCGCTGCGGCGACAAGCGATTCGAGTGTAGGAATGGGATCATCCGGATATTCGGTCAACGGTTGCTCGAGGTCCCCCGATTCGCTTTCAGCGCCCAGCCGAAACGACGCCAAGTATTGTTTAGGGTAGTTTTGTACGAACGAGGTCAATCGCGATGCACGACCGACGCCCAGCACCAGGACGCCTTCGGCCAGTGGATCGAGTGTCCCGGAGTGCCCCACCTTGTGTGGCCGCACTCGCCGCGCAGCAATATTGACGAGATCGCGTGACGTCATTCCTGACGGCTTGTTGCAATTGATAAATCCGAACACGTCTGCGTTTACTTTCCTTTGGGGCGAAACGCGGCCAAGCGATCCGGTTTGGTTTCGATGCGAGGGCCATCGATCAGGTCGACGCAATAGGGAATCGCCGGAAACACGGCATTCAAACACTCAGCGATCGCCGAGGGTTTGCCGGGCAAGTTCACGATTAGACTTGATCCACGAATTCCCGCGGTTTGTCGCGACAAGATTGCCGTCGGAACATGCTCGAGTGAAACCTTTCGCATGAGTTCGCCAAAGCCGGGCATCATCTTTTCACAAACCGCTTCGGTGGCTTCGGGGGTCACGTCTCGTTTTGCCGGCCCCGTGCCGCCGGTGGTCACGACCAGCGAGCAGTGTGATTGATCGCACAATTCGATCAACGCGGACTCGATCGCCTGTACATCATCCGAGACGA
This sequence comes from Rhodopirellula maiorica SM1, assembly GCF_000346295.1. Classification (GTDB taxonomy): domain Bacteria; phylum Planctomycetota; class Planctomycetia; order Pirellulales; family Pirellulaceae; genus Novipirellula; species Novipirellula maiorica. The sequence goes on from NZ_ANOG01000944.1 coordinate 3,844, forward strand.
TTCGCGCAACGACCGACCAATCGCAATCAAGAATTTCGTTCAAGTATTCGTGGATGGCAGGACCGCCACGATCTTCGTATTCGCCCCGACTGGCGCGATCCGAAACCGTCAATATTCCTATTCGTATCGGTTGCAAAACAGTGAATCCTTGCGGTCGCAGAAAGTATCAGAAGAAAAATTCGCCAACATCCGATCGGGTCCCGATGTAACGATGGGAGGCGGGGCTCCGGGAGGCTGGTCTTGGGGAGTCGGTCGCTGGGCAAATTTGGGAGCCAAGCGGCTGTGCCTGACAATGGCGTTCAAAAAGACTCGCCGGATCGCGTCGTAGCCGCGGTCGTTGGGATCTTCGATATTGGTAAAGAACCAGTAGTGTGGATCGCTTGCATCGTAATTCGCACGCCAAAATTGACGGCAATGCGAACCGTGACCCAAGAAGGTCTGGTACAGATCGACCACGTGAACGTGATCTCGCGTTTGCGCAACTTCGCGGATCACTTGGTTGTATTGAGCGTGGATCGCTAAACCGTCCGGCCAAGCGGGCAAGAAAATGCTCGGTGCGTCACCAACCCCATCGGTCGGGTCGTAAATGTCAGCGATAAAAATCTCGCAGCCCAGCGGGAATCGTTTTTCGATCTCGTCAAACATGGTCGCCAAACGAGTGCGAAAGTTGGCGATCCATGGCTGGGCCTGCTGGAGCGTCGCAGAGTACATGGCGCATTCCCGCGGAGCGCTTCGTCCATAGCTGTGAATCAGGTCGTTACCGCCCGAGGTCATAAGGACAATCCCGCGAGCCTCGTGATAAACCGGGATCGTGTTTTGAATCACGTCGAGATGCGTTTGCGATTCCGAGCCCGAGATCGCAAAGTTTTCGGTTTTCAGGTTGGGCAGCACCGCGGACAAGCAAACGCCACGGAGTTCGGGGAATTCGTCATCGGGATTTTTGATCACGCGGTTGAAAAAACTGTGGCTGGGTGATTTTGCCCCCAGTCCGGCGGTGATGCTGTCGCCGACGCCGATGATTTGGATCGGTTCCTCGGACCAGATTTGCTGAAACGCTCGAGTGTCCACTCGGGGCCCTGCGGGACCGCCGCCAATCGGTCTGGCAAGATAAAATTCGATGTAACCAAAGACGCCTCCGATGGTCAAAATGGCAATCGTCAGCAGCACGAACAGTCGAGTTCGTTTTCGTTTGGGGGGATTAGACATCTTGCTCGGTCTCGCGGCGGTGCTCCAGGATCCTTCGATTGTAGGCTGCGATGGTTTCTTTCCGTCCCAAAAATCCGAGTAACTTCGTTGGATTTTCAGGGTCGACGACTGGCAATTCATCGACATTCAACGTCGTGAATTGCTGCATCGCAGTGTTCAAGTCATCCTCGGGCGAGACGCGATGAAATTCGCTGATCATCACGTCACGCGCGTTCGCCAGCCGCCACAGAGTTTCATCGTACAGATACGCGCGGACGTCATCGGCGGAGAACAGACCGACCATCGCGTCATTTGAATCGACGACGGGAAAGTAGTGCTGGTTGGTCTCCGCCAATCGATGCACGATCTCGTCCAGTGTCTCGCCTTCGTGGATCATCAGCAAACGGCGGCCTTTGAGATAGACGTCCTTAACCGCGAGTCCCTCGAGGACGTCGACCAGGAAATCGCCTCGGTGTGCTGGAGATTCTAGTCGTGATGCGACTTGATGCGTGTACAGGATCCACTTGGACGAAAACACAAACGTCAACGCGCACACCAACATCGTCGGCACCAACAATCCAAAGTCGCCGGTCAGTTCGCGGATCAAGATGATGGTCGAGATCGGAGCTCGCGCGACGCCCGAGAAAAAGCCCGCCATGCCGACGACCGCATAGGCTTCGGGATAGGGGACCCATTCAGGAAACATCGAATGAGCGGCTTGACCAAACGCCGCTCCGGCACAGCCGCCGATCACCATCAACGGGCCAAACACACCTCCGGACCCACCGGAGCCGATCGACAGGGACGTGGTCAGCATTTTTGCCAAAGCCACCGTCGCCAAGACGCCGATCGTCAACCCGCTGTCACCGCTAAGCGCGTGTTGCAGCGTGCCGTAGCCGGTGCCCAAAATGCCCAAGACTTCCCGATTGTTTCCACTGTAGATAAACAGCCCAATCCCCACCAAACCGGCCATTAGGGCGCCGAGTGCAGGACGCAGGTGTGGCCAAAGCGGGGCGGCTTCGAAAAGTTTTTGGGTGGCGTGAAAGAAGCGAACATAAAACGCCGCCATGAACATCAGGATGATCGCCAGCAGCGTGTAGGGCAGCAACTCCATTGGCGAATTGAGTGTGTGCGCAAGATCGTTGCCAAAGATCGGCTGAAAGCGTACTTCGGCCGAAATCGATTGCGTATAAACGCTGTAGGCGACAATCGACGCAATCGCGCTGGGGACGATCACATCGGCCTCCATGTCGGCATCGCTGTACAAGATTTCGGCGGCAAAGATCGCTCCAGCAAGCGGAGCGCGGAACATCGCTCCGACTCCGGCACCGACGCCTGCTGCTAACATGATGCGGCGATCGGTCGAGGAAAGCCGGAATCGATCGGCTATCGTCGCTCCGATGCCCGCCCCGATCTGAGCGATCGGACCTTCTCGGCCTCCTGATCCTCCCGTGCCAAGCGTGACTGCCGACGCAATCGTTTTGACCCACGGGACGTGAGCGTTGACCATTCCTTTTCGATTGTGAAATGCATCAACCGCCGCGTCGGTCCCCGCCCCACTCGCTTCGGGGGCGAACCAGTGGACAAGTAGACCGGAGACCAGGCCTCCGAGAGTGATAACCGCGACAACCATCCAGGGCGAAAAAGGGATGCCAGCACTGTCAAAAAACTGGTGCTCGCCGATCGAGCCCTCCGATGGATAGCCAGCGAATTCGCCCAGCGTGTAGCGGCGGACCGCTTGCGTGGTCCATTCAAATGCGATCGATGCCACTCCGACAGCGAGCCCCACCAACAGCGCGAGCAGTGACCAGCGGCCTGATGCATTGAGTTTCAAGGCACGAAATGGCCGAGCAGGAAATTTCACCGAAACGGAGCAGACAATGAGAGGAGACAAATGGTTCGATCCGCATCGGTCCCCGACGCGTTTCGACACCCTTTAAGCTCACCACTATAAAACGATTCCGTATTTTGACGAAAGGAGCCTTCGCGACCGAAGTCGGCATTTTCTGTGTCACCTAGCCGCCGACCTTTCCACCAACCCGCATTCTTGCGGCATCGCCTGCACTGAAAAGATAAAATCGGCTATCGTCTAGGCTCTGCCTGAAAACAAAGAAACGGGTCGCGCTGCGACGCCCCCGCGTCCCTTCTCCCCCGCCGCGCAGCGGATAGCGGGCGAGAAGGAAAGGATGAAGGGTGGTTTTCAGGCAGAGCCTCGTCACATCTGTTTAGCAATCGAAAACGAACAGCAATTTACCGCGTTTCGGACCTCCGCAGAAATCCCCCCTTCCCTCCCATTTGCGATTCTAACCGCCGATGAATCATTCTTCTCGCGACGAGAATTCGTCGGTTGCAAAATCGGACGATGTGAACGCCACCACCGGCAGCCTCACTTTCGTTGATCCTCCATGGTACCGCCGCGAGGATTGGGTGGCGGTGATCATCGGCTTGAGTCTGCTTGGGATGGCGGTGGTATGTATCACCTTTGGATTGCCGGATTCGGATCGATTGGGCACGGGGCTTGTTCATCCGTGGGCCGATTGGATGGGGAAACCCGCGTCGTGGGAATCGAATCCGCTGGATGCTTTGAGCGGAACGATTCTGCCGCTGATCGGATCATTCGTGGTTTGCTGGATCGCTTTTACGGTCGCGGCGGCAATGGCGGGGCGGCATATCGTCCAATTCGCGATCGCGTTTCCCTTCGTGTTCGCACTCGCGTTGATCGCCTACGTGATGGAAGGGCAATTGACCGTCAAGCATTTGAATCTGTCCTCAGCTCTGTGGGCGATCGTGATCGGATTGGTCGTTAGCAACACCGTCGGCGTGCCCGGTTGGTTGCGGCCTGCGGTTGCGACGGAGCTGTTTATTAAAACCGGCTTGGTCGTGCTCGGCGGCGAGATCTTGTTTGATCGATTGTTGGCGTTGGGAGTCCCCGGCATCTTTGTTGCTTGGATCGTCACGCCAATCGTTTTATGTACGACGTTCTGGTTCGGCCAGCGAGTTTTGAAAATGGAATCCAAAACGTTGAACATGGTGATCAGCGCCGACATGTCGGTATGCGGAGTCTCCGCAGCGATCGCGGCAGCAGCAAGCTGCAAGGCTAAGAAAGAGGAATTGTCACTCGCAATCAGCATGTCGTTGCTGTTCACCGTGGTGATGATGATTTTGATGCCGTTTGCAGTCCAGTGGATCGGACTTGACCCGATCGTGGGCGGAGCATGGATCGGAGGCACGGTCGATTCGACCGGTGCCGTGACAGCCGCCGGTAAAGCGCTCGGCGAAGATGCGGAAAAGATCGCGGTGACCGTCAAAATGATTCAAAACATCTTGATCGGCGTCGCTTCGCTTGGCATCTCGATTTATTGGGTCGCTCGCGTCCAACCGCAGAGCGAAGGCAAACCGGCGGGATTGCCGAGGTTTGGCGACGATTTCCGCGTTT
>NZ_ANOG01000945.1 GCF_000346295.1 Rhodopirellula maiorica SM1
ATCAATCCTTTTTTCCAGGCGTGAACGGATTGCCGTCGGACTCCGCGGGGGCCGCACCTTCGGGCCCATCCAAATCAAGTGATTCTGGATCAAACGACCCCAAACCCACACATTCGGAAGAGCCAACTCAATGACCAGCAAACCAGACGATTGGCGATCGATGCACGACGGTCGGCTTTCGGCGATGATCGAAGTCGCTCGGGCCGCCGGCCAGCACACGCTGAAGTATTTCGGGACCAGCGAATTGGTCGTCGATGCGAAAAAAGACGATTCACCTGTCACCGTGGCGGACCGTGAAGCCGAGCAATTGGTTCGTAAGCTGTTGGGCGAGCGATTTCCCGATGATACGCTGCAAGGCGAGGAATTTGCCGAAAAAGCGGGGACAAGCTCCTATCGCTGGGTCGTCGATCCGATCGATGGCACGAAATCGTTCGTGTGCGGGGTTCCGCTCTATTCGACGCTGTTGGCGGTCGAGTGCGATGGCGAGGTGATCGGGGGCGCAATTTTTATCCCCGCTTTGGACGAAATGATCGTGGCCGGGGTAGGGCAGGGCAGTTGGCACCGGAAAACGTCCAATTCCGATTGGAACCAAGCCGCCGTGTCGAGCAAAACCGATCTTTCTACCGCTGTTTTCGTCACCAGCGAAGTCGGCTCGTTCGCCAAGCGTGGCAATCCGAACGCGTATGCACAGCTTGAGCGGGATGCATGGGTGACGCGAAGTTGGGGGGATGGCTACGGATATCTGCTGGTCGCTACCGGGCGTGCCGATGTAATGGTCGACCCAATCTGCAATGCCTGGGATGTCGCCGCCATCATGCCAGTGATCCAAGAGGCGGGTGGCAAGTTCACCGACTGGAAAGGCACGTCCACCGTACGAGGGGGGGATGGCGTCGGAACCAACGGTCATCTGCATGCCGCCGTGCTCGAGCGGCTCGCCTAAGTAGGTAAGGAAAGGTCTTTCGTTATGTTGGCCGTTTTATCGCTAGCGGCCTGTTGATTTAATCGAAATGCAAATCGCATTGGTGAGCCGAGGGCCGTAAGGCACCGGGTAATGCGTGGGACCCGGCCGCTGACGCGCGAGCGGCTCACTAAATCAACAAGCCGCTAGCCACGGTTCCATCGCTGAACCGGGGCTAGCGCCCAAACGGCTAACGGGAGTTCACCTAAGGATTCCTGCCTATTGATAACCGCTGGAGGCAAGAATGGTGG